>NZ_JBKGHJ010000158.1:0-16250 GCF_046520365.1 Corallococcus sp. 4LFB | reverse complement strand
CGTGCTGGCCGCGCAGCGGATGCTCGGCGACCCGCTCTCCCGCGTGGGCTACGACGCCACGCGGGGCAACCTGGGGGGCCTGGCCCGCTGTGTCGCCGCGGGCGTCCCGGAGCCCACCATGGAGGCCCTGCGCAGCGCCTTCCTGGCCGCCCGCCCGGAGGTGGAGAAGAAGGCCCGCGCGCTCTTCACCCAGGGGCACGCGTTGGAGGTCCAACGGGCCATCCCGGCCGCGCTGGAGCGCTACGCGGAGGCGCTCAAGCTGGACCCGCTGAACACGTCCTGGCTGAAGCACTACCAGGCCCTGCTGCGGCAGGTGCCGGCGGGCTCCGGGGCCGGGGCGCGGATGCCGGAGGCCATGGCCTGATGGGGGCCATCAGCCGCCCCCGGGGGTAGGTTCCGCCCTCCCGGGGAGGCCCGGGCGTTCAACAGTCAGCCGGGCGCGTTCGGGTGTGTGCAGCCCCCGGGGCCGCTCGTGTAGTGTCCGACGCCTTCCGTTACGCCCTCCCGGTTCCTGTCGAGGGTGGGGACACTGCCATGAACGCGCACATCTTCCGCGAGTACGACATCCGAGGTCTGGTGGACAAGGACCTCACCATCGAGGTGGTGGAGCTCCTGGGCCTGGGCCTGGGCACCATGATCCGCCGCAAGGGCGGCACCTCCATCGTGGTGGGCCGCGACTGCCGCGAGTCCTCCACGCGCTTCCGCGACGCGCTCGCGAAGGGCCTCACCGCCACCGGCCTGGACGTCTACGACGTGGGCGTGGTGCCGACGCCGCTGACCTACTTCGCGGCGAACACGCTGCCCGTGGACGGCCTGGCGATGATCACCGGCAGCCACAACCCGAAGGAGTTCAACGGCTTCAAGATTGGCGCCGGCAAGACGACCTTCCACGGCCCCGAAATCAAGGAACTGCGCCGCCTCATCGAGGCGAAGGACTTCGCGACCTCGGACAAGCCCGGCAAGGTGACGCCCTACGACATCATCACGCCCTACAACCACTTCATCCGCCAGACGGTGAAGGTGGGCCGCAAGGGGATGAAGATCGTCATCGACGCGGGCAACGGCACGGGCGGCGCCATCGCGGTGCCGCTGTTCGAGAGCATGGGCTTCGACGTGGTGCCCCTGTTCTGCGAGATGGACGCGGACTTCCCCAACCACCACCCGGACCCCACGGTGGTGGAGAACCTCCAGGACCTCATCAAGAAGGTGAAGGAGGTCAAGGCGGAGGTGGGCATCGCCTACGACGGCGACAGCGACCGCATCGGCGTCATCGACGACCAGGGCAACGTGCTCTGGGGGGACCAGCTGATGGTGCTCTTCAGCCGCTACGTGCTGAAGGAGTCCCCGGGCGCGGCCATCATCGGCGAGGTGAAGTGCAGCTACACGATGTACGACGACATCGCGAAGCACGGCGGCCGTCCCATCATGTGGAAGGCCGGGCACTCCCTCATCAAGTCGAAGATGAAGGAGGAGCACGCGGAGCTGGCCGGCGAGATGAGCGGCCACATCTTCTTCAAGCACCGCTACTTCGGCTTCGACGACGCGGTGTACGCGTCCGCGCGCCTGCTGGAGATTTTGACGCAGGAGAAGCAGTCCATGTCGCAGCTGCTCGCCGACGTGCCGAAGACCTTCGCCAGCCCCGAGCTGCGCTTCGACACGACGGAGGAGAAGAAGTTCGCGATGGTGAAGCGCGCCACGGAGATCCTGCGCGACGCGGGCCACAAGGTGGTGGACGTGGACGGCGTGCGCGTGACGTTCCCGGACGGCTGGGGGCTCATCCGCGCGTCGAACACGCAGCCCATCCTGGTGCTGCGCTACGAGGCCAGCACGGAGGCGCGCGTGAAGGAGATTCAGGCGCTCATCGAGAAGACGGTCGCGCAGGCGCAGAAGGAAGTCGGCGCCTGAGTCTCCGGCGCTCCACGCGAAGCACACGCACGTAAGGGAAGGAACTGGCCATGCCGACGCTGGGAATCGACCTGGGCGGGACGTTCGCCCGGGCCGCGGTGGTGGATGGGAAGGGCGCGATCCTCGCGAGCGCCAAGGTGGCGTTGCAGGACCGCAAGCCGCCGGGCGTGGTGGAGACCATTGCCCAGGCGGCGGAAGAGGCGGTGAAGCAGGCCGGGGTGAAGGTAGAGGCCTGCGGCGTGGGCGCGGCCGGGCAGATCCACAAGGACACGGGCGTCATCTCCGTGGCGCCCAACCTGGGCTGGCGCGACGTGCCGTTTGGCCAGCTGCTGACGAAGCGGCTGGGCTTCGACGTGAAGGTGGTGAACGACCTGTCCGCGGCGGCGTGGGGCGAGCTGCACGCGGGCGCGGGTCGCGGCGCCCAGGACATCCTGGTGGTGTTCGTGGGCTCCGGCGTGGGCAGCGCCATCGTCGCGGACGGGCGGCTGGTGAACGGCGGCGGCGGCGTGGCGGGTGAGCTGGGGCACATCAAGGTGGTGCCTGGCGGCCGGCTGTGCGGCTGCGGTGAGCACGGCTGCCTGGAGGCGTACGCGGGCGGCCACAACCTCATCGCGCAGACGAAGGAGCTGCTGGCGTCGGGCAGCTCGCGCGTGCTGGAGCAGCTGACCGGCGACGACCCGGACACCCTCACGCCGGTGACGCTGGAGACGGCGGCGGACGCGGGCGACGCGAAGGCCAAGGAGATCCATGAGCGCGCGGGGCGCTTCCTGGCGCTCGCGGTGGCCAACTACGTGACGGTGCTCAACCCTTCGCGCCTGGTGGTGGGCGGCGGCGTGCTGATGCACTGCCCGGGGCTCAAGCGGCAGGTGCTGGACGGCGTGCAGCAGTGGTCGTCCCGCGTGTCGCGCGAGGGCCTGCTCATCGCCGACGCGGAGCTGGGCGACGACAGCGGCATCATCGGCGCGGCGCTGCTGGTGAAGTGAAGCCCCCGGCGCGGGTGGAGCCTGCTCCCCCGCGCCATGCAGGCCCCGTCAGGGCGCTCGCGGCGCGAAGCCGCTGCCATGCGATGCGGCTCGCGCCACGCATGGCTGGTCCGCGGTGGCAAGGACGCCCGAGCGCTACGGCTGCTTCGGAGCCGGCGCCGCGCTCGTGAAGACCAGCGCGCGATGCGGCCCTCCTCACCCACGGCCCAGGCGGTGTCGCGCGTGCGCGGCGGCGTGGACACGGCGTGGAAGCCGATGGCGTCCAGCGGCTCCCACGTCCTGCCCGCGTCCTTCGACACGTCCGAGCCCGTGGGCCCCACGGCGACGAGCCACAGCTTGCGCTCGCGCGTGAGCGGGGCCACGCAGGAGCGGTAGCCCCCGGGCGGCTTGCCCGGCACGGTCCACTGGCGCTTGCCCGCGTCCAGCGTGAGCGCCGCGTTGCCCGTGGCCACCTCCGGCTGCTTGTAATTGCCTCCCACCGCGATGCCCGCCATCGGGCTCCAGAAGTAGAGCGAGAACACGCCCGCGCCTTCACCCGTGGCCAGCGGCGTGGGCGCGATGCCCCAGTGCTTTCCCCGGTCCGCGGAGTGGAGCACGCGCGCCGCGGAGCCTCCCAGCCCGAACCAGACGTGGGACGTGCCGTACACCGCGATGCTCGTGCCGCTGGCGGCGAAGCCCGCCTCGCCCGCGAGCGCGGCCGGCAGGGCGCCTTCCGGCACGGGCTTCCACGTCGCGCCGCCGTCCTCCGTGGTGATGACCACGAAGTGCCCGTCCACCGGGTCGCTGAACGCGATGCCGTGCTGTTCGTCCCAGAAGGCCATGCCGTTGAAGAAGGCCCCGGGCCTGGCGTTGGTGAACTGGAGCGTCCAGTGCGCGCCGCCGTCCGTCGTCTTGTAGATGCGCGACTTGTCACCCGCGCCAATGGACAGCACGTACGCGGTGCGGTCGCTGAAGGCGTCCACGTCGCGGAAGTCCAACCCCTCCGAGTCCGGCACGGGCGCCTGCGTCCACGTCTTGCCGCCATCCGTGGTGCGCACGACGGTGCCCTTGTCGCCGCTGGCCCACGCGACGCGGTTGTCCACCGCGCTCACCCCGCGCAGCCGCACCGTCGTCCCGCTGGCCTGCGGCTCCCACTTCATGTCCGCGCTCCCCAGGGCCAGCCACGTCGCCAGCCACACCGCTCCCATCGTCATGTCCCGGTGCCTCCCGCGTGTTCCATCCGCGAAGGAGGGACGCTAGCCGAAGGGGCCCGTCAGCGCCGCGCGGCGGTGTTCGCGGTGTCGGGCAGCGAGGTGTCCTCGGGCAGGAAGTCGATGCGGCACCTGTCCAACTGGGGGCCGCAGGCGCGGTCCAGGTCGCCGCGCGTGTCGCAGCCCGGGCGCTCCTCGCAGGTGTCCGGCAGGAAGGCCCAGACGAACTGGAGCACGTTGCCGCCCCGGCCCTCCGGCAGCGCGGCCAGGAAGTCCTGCCTCCGGTCCTGGAACAGGCGCGCCAGGTGCACGGTCTTGTCCTCCAGCTTCACGTGGCGCGCATCCCCCATGTACCGGCGGCTGGCGTCGTTGAGCTGGGCGTCCAGGAACTCCGGCTGGTAGGGCGCGCCGTCCAGCCGGGGCCCGCCGCGCGTCCCCCGGAAGAGGGCGAAGTGCACGCGCGGATCCGCGTACTCGCCGAAGAGGATGCGCTGCTCCAGGGCGTACAGCGTCAGCCGCTCGCCGCCCACCGGCCACGCGTGGCCCCAGAAGAAGCTCCCGAACCAGGACGCGTCCACGCCGTCCGGGTAGCGCTCCACGAGCTGCAGCAGCACCAGCGCGTTGTACGCGTTGATCCAGTACGCCAGCCCGTCCTCGGGCGAGGGGAACAGCTCCGGCTGACGGTGCGGCGACACCGCCGCGAGCGACGCGACGAAGCGCTCCAGCGCCGCGCGGTCCCGCAGCAGCCCCTCGAAGTCCAGGTCCCCGCTGGGCCGCACGTGGCTCAGCGCCTGGGCGTAGTCCGTGTAGCCGAAGGGCCCGGCCGCCGGGGGCACCGGCGCCGGCAGGGCACCCCCCACATACAGCCCCGCTCCCACGGCGAGCACCACCAGCACGGCCAGGGCCGCCACGGCGAACCAGCGCGCGCGGTGGCGGGAAGGGACGGGGGCATTCACGGCCCGGCAGTCTATGCCACCCTCGCGGCCCGGCTCCCACCCTTCAGGTCCCGCCTGGACCCACCCGGGGTCCGCCGCGACAGGCCGCTATACTGCCGGCGCCATGGAGCCTACCCCCGACGTCGTCAGGCACTTCCATCCGGTGCTGCCCTCCCGCCAGCTGCGCCGCCGACCCGTCCGCGTGGAGCTGGCGGGCCATGCCTACGCGCTCTTCCGGGACGCCTCCGGCCAGGCCGCGGCGCTGTCGGACGCGTGTCCCCACCGCTTCGCGCCGCTGTCGAAGGGCACCGTGACGAAGGAGGGCCAGCTCCAGTGCCCGTACCACGGCTGGCGCTTCGACGCGCGAGGGCAGGGCGTCAACCCCAGCCAGCCGGAGCTGCGCCACTGCGAGGCGAAGAGCTTCCAGGTGGTGGAGCGCCACGGCTACCTCTGGCTCGCGCACGCGAGCACGCCCGTGTCCGCGATGCCGGAGCTCGCCGGCGGGGACTACGTCTTCGGCGGGACGTTCTCCACGCTGTTCCAGGCGCCGCTGCACGTGGCGCTCGACAACTTCAGCGAGGACGAACACACGCCCTTCGTCCACACCCGGCTGGGCTGGAGCGGCGCGCAGACGGGCGCGGTGGAGTTCGAGGCGCACAACCACGAGGACCACACGGAGGTGCACTACCGCGCCCCGCAGCGGCCCGCGCCCATCATGCGGCTGCTCATGGTGGGCAAGGGGGACGTCTTCCACAACGACTGGGTGACGCGCTTCGACCCGGTGCGCAGCGTCTACACGGTCCGCTGGTCGACGCCCTCGGGAGCGCCGCGCCCCTTCACCACGCAGGCGCACATCTTCTTCGTGCCGGAGACGGCGCGCACCACGCGCCTGCACGTCTTCTCCTTCCTGCGCACGGCGGTGCCCGCGCTGAGGCCCTTGCTGCCGGTGGCGGCGAAGGCCGCGCTGGGCCTCACCTGGTGGGAGGTGCGCGACGACGCGCGCTTCATCCCCACCGTGGCGGACACGCCCTACAGCCACAAGGGCATGCGGCTGGACAAGTACGACAAGCCGCTCGTGCACCAGCGCAAGCTCCTGGAGCGCATCTACTACGCGCACGAGGCGCACGAGGCGCCTGAGCCAAGGCCGGTGCTCCCCCGGGTCCACGACGCCACGGGCACCTGAGCGTCAGCCGCGCCGGCGCATCGCGTGGGCTGGTAGGGAGCGCGCGGGCCATCAGTGCATCGGCGCGGATTCCTCGTAGGTGGGCACCGTCTCCCCGGTGCGCGCCTCGTAGGCGTTGCAGCCGCTGTCACCGGAGACCACGAGCGCGAACTCCTTGAGCTGTGGCTGGTTGCAGCTCTGCGTCTCTTCGTCGCTCGGCTCGTCGCTGTTGCCCGCGAAGAAGCGACAGTTCTTGCAGTTGCCCCAGGATGCGTCCGCCATGGTTCCCTCCTCGTGGAAACAGCACCTGAGAGGAGGGTGGGGCCGGTGACGGCCCTCCACAACGCGGCACCTGCTTCCCGCCCGGGAGGGCAGGGGACCCGGCGCCCTGAAGAGAGCGCCGGGAATTCCACCTCGCCGCGCGCCTACTGCTGGGGCGCGGGCTGCGGCTGGGCCGGCTGCTCCTGGGCCGGCGGTTGCGGCTGCGCAGCCGGCTGCTGGGGCGCGCCCGCGCCGGGCTCCGCGCCCAGGGCCGCCGCTTCCTTCTTCACCGAACCGGACTCGAACGAGCCCAGCGAGTTGAGCAGGCGCAGCGCGGCGAGCGACGCCTGGAGGCGCTCGGAGACGAAGCCCACCTCCGCGTTGGTGAGCGCGGTGTTGGCGTCCGCGACCTCCAGGTAGGTGGCGACGCCCGCCTTGAAGCTCACGTCCGTCAGGCGGTTGGACTCGCGCGCCAGCTCCAGGGCCTCCTCGGCCTTGGCGCGGTTGGCCAGCGCGTTCTCCAGGTCCAGCTTGGAGCGGCGCACCTCTTCCTTCACGCGGGCCTGCGCCAGCGCCTGGGTGACGGTGGCCTCGCGCACGCGGGACGACGCCTCGGAGAGGTTCGCCTCGCGCAGGCCGCCGTCGAATAGCGTCCAGCTGGCGCCGAAGGTGATGGCCCAGGTCTCGTTCTGGCCGGTGAAGCCCGCCGCGTTCGCGATGCGGTACGCGCCCGTCACGCCCAGCGTGGGCAGGTAGCTCAGGAGCACGCCCGTCTTGTTGATGCGGCTGAGCTTCAGGCCCACTTCGGAGGCCTGCACGTCCGAGCGCTCCTGCAGCGCCTTGTTCACCAGCTCCTCCGGCGACGCCTGCGCGGGCACCGTCGGCTCCGGCGGCGCGGCCAGCTCGAAGTCCGGCTCGCGCTGGATGAGCGTGCCCAGCGCCAGCTTCAGGCCCGCGAGCGCGTTCTTCGCGCGCACCAGGTCCTGCTCCGCGCGCGAGCGGTCCAGCTGGGCGCGAAGCAGCGCCACGCGCGTCACCGTGCCCGCGTCGAACCGGGCCTGCGTGTCCTTCTCCCGCGCCTGGTTCAGCTCCAGGAGCCGCTCCTGCGCGCGCAGCGCTTCCTGCTGCGCCGCGGCGCCGTAGTACGCCTGCGCCACGCCGAAGAGCACCTGCCGGCGCGCCGTCTGCGTGTTGAGCTCCGCCAGCCGCACGGCCTTGTAGGAGGCCGCGATGCCCGCCCACAGCTGCGGCGCGATGATGGCCTGCCGGATTTCCGCCTGCGCACCCTGCTGGATGAGCGGCTGGATGGTGATGTCCACCGGCGCGATGGGCCCCGCGGGGATGATGGCCGCCACGTTGTTGCGCGTGATGGACGCGCCCACGCTGATGTTCGGCAGGTAGCCCGCCCAGGCCCGGCGCGTCGCCAGCGACGCCTGCTCGAAGCGCTCCTGGGCGATCTTCAAATCGAGGTTCTGCTGGCGGGCCGACTCCAGCGCCTCATCCAGCGTCAGTACGGGCGCCGCGGCCAGGGTGGCCGACAGGGACAGCGCCAGAAAGGTACTCATACCGCTCGACCTCCTCACCGACTCGCGGGAGCGCGAGGCGGATCCGTCCAATGGACGACTGCGTTGCGTCCTCTACCCGACCTGGGCGCGGCGTTGAAGTCATCCGCACTGTCGGATGTTGGAATATGCGGAATGTAGTAGCGGTCAATGGTTGATGATGTCAATTGTTTATGTGCGCACGATGAATTAACGTAAATTCACTATGAACGGTTTCAACGACGGTCCCAGCGAGCAGGTGATGCGTCGGCCGGCGTCCCCCGGTGGCCCGGCCCAGAGCGACAGCGGGCTGCCCGAGCAGGCGTGGACGCTCCTCTTCGAGCTGCTGCACACCCACATGCGCAACTTCCCCGCCCTGGCGGCGGAGTTCGACCTGTCCCCGGTGCAGGCGCACGTGCTGCGGCAGTTGGGTGAGGGCGCGCTCGCGATGAGCACGCTCGCCAACTACCTGTCGTGCGACGCGTCCAACGTGACGGGGCTGGTGGACCGGCTGGAGGCGCGCGGGCTGGTGGAGCGCAAGAGCAGCGAGCAGGACCGCCGGGTGAAGATGCTGGTGCTGACGGAGGCGGGCGCGGAGCTGCGCGGCCGGCTGATGGCGCGGCTGACGGCGCCGCCGCCCCTCATCGCCGCGATGCCGGACGAGGACCTGGCGGCGCTGCGCGACATCATGCGCCGCGCGCTCAAGACGCAGTAGCGCGCTCGGGCGCCCCAGTCCCCGGGGCGCCCGGACTGCTCAGTCCAGCAGGAAGGTGTACGAGTACTTCATCTCCGTGGCCACCGCCTCGCCGCCCTTGATGGCGGGCTTGAAGCGGAAGCGCCGGATGGCGTCGCGCGCGGCCTCGTTGAGGCCGTAGCCGGGCCCGGAGATGACCTTCACGTTGGTCACCTTGCCGTCCGCGTCGATGGTGATGGACAGCGTGACGGTGCCCTCGATGCCCGCGCGGCGCGCCTCGTCCGGGTAGGGAATCTTCACCTCGGACGCGACCGAGGGCTCCGAGTCCACCTGGTACACGGGCACGTACTTCGGCGCGGAGTAGCCCTTCACGTCCTGGGGGGCCTTCGCGGTGCCGTTGGCCTTGCCGTAGGCGGTGTTGCCCACGGGCGCGGCGAAGGAGCCCGCGCTGGTGGTGGACGACATGGTCATGCCCACCACCAGCGGCGGCGGCTTGGCGGTGGGCTCCGGCGGCGGCGTGTCGTTGGGCGGCGGCGGGGCCTCCGTCGGGGGCGGGGGCTTGGGCGCCTCCGCGACCTTGATGGGCGGCGGCTTCACCGGCTTCACCTTCGGCGGCGGAGGCTTGGGCTCCTCCTTCTTCTCCTCCGGAGGCGGCGGGGGCGGCGGCTTCCGCACCTCCACCATGACCAGCTCCACGGGCTTCTGGGCAGGCGTGAGCTTGCGGCCCTCCATGGTGGAGAGGTACCCGAAGGCCAGCCCGTGCAGCGCGAGCGACACGAGGAGGAACACGAGCAGGACCCGCGTGGAGCGGTCGCGCTGGGGGATGGGGTCGAGGACCGCCTGGCTCATCTTCGCGAAGCCTCGGGTCAGGGCGTGGCGGGCGCGGCCCGGGCGGGGCCTGCGTCCTTCTCGATGTTGAGGGCGAACTTCGCGATGCCCTGGCCCTTCACCACGTCGATGAGGCGCATCACGCGGCCATAGGCGAGCGTCTGGTCCGCGCTGATGATGGCGCGCGTGTCCTTGTCCTTGGCCACGGCCTCCGTCACGCGGCGGGACAGGTCCGCCTCCGTCACCTCCGCGCCGTCGAAGTAGAGCTTGCCCTCCTTGTCCAGGACGACGTTCACCAGGCCCTGCACCGTCTCACCGCCGTTGGCGGCGCGGGGCAGGTCCACCTCCACCGTCTCGCGGACGATGAAGTTCGCGGTGACCATGAAGATGATGAGCAGCACCAGCACCACGTCCACCAGCGGGGTGACGTTGATGCCGCTGATTTCCTCGTCGCTGTCGTTCGCGCCGCCGGCCATGGGCTAGTTGCCTCCCGCGGCGCCCGGCTTGCGCGCCTTCATGGCGCCCACGAGCGCGTGGCCCAGGGCGGTGGTGCGGCTGGTGAGCGTCTTCAACTGGCGGTTGAAGATGTTGAAGGCGACGACGGCGGGGATGGCGACGGCGAGGCCCACGGCCGTGGCGACGAGCGCTTCGGAGATGCCGGCCATCACCGTCTGCTGCATGGCGCCGCCCTTGGCGTTCATGGCGCCCAGGTCGTTGAAGGCCTTGATGATGCCGAGCACCGTGCCGAACAGGCCGATGAACGGGGCGTTGTTGCCCAGCGTGCCCAGGATGGACAGGCCGCGCTCGTACTGGGGGCGCTCGCGGGCGACGGTGGACGCGATGACCTGCTCCACGGTGTCCGGGCCCTGCTGCGCGGAGGCCAGGGCCTCGCGGATGACGGAGGCCTCCATGCCCTTCTGGTTCTTCACCTCGCCGGCCACGGCGTCGAACTCGCCGCGCGCCAGGCGCACCGCCAGCGCCTCCGAGTTGGGCAGCCGGTGGCGCGAGAAGTAGACGGCGCGCTCCAGCATCACCGCGATGGAGACGATGGAGAGCGTCACGAGCAGCCAGAGCACCCACTCGGCGCTGCCCAGCGTCACCCCGAGCAGTTTGCTGCTCAACCAGCCGAGTTCGGGTTGGGCCGCCTGGGCCAGGAGGAAGAAGGACGTCATGTGGGAGATGCCCGGTTCAAGAGTGGGACCGCGTCAACGCGCGGGGCAGTCTCTTGTTCCCCCCGACTCAAAAGTCAAATGGATCGGTCGCCAGTTCACCCGGGTGTCGCGTGCGGGTGGACGGGGGTGGCGGCCAGAGGGCGCGGATGTCGGATGGCAGGCACCGCCTGGGGCGGCGGGGCGGGCGCTGGAGCGCCTGCCCCGTGTCGCGGATTCTCAGGGCCTGCGAGTCGGGCTGGTGGTCTGCGCGGGGTCGCGCTCCACGACGGGGCCGATGATGGCGTCGATGCGGCGCAGCAGCTCCGCGTCGAGCTTCACGCCGGTGGCCTTCACGTTGTCGAGCACCTGCTCCGGCTTGGAGGCGCCGATGATGGCGGAGGCGACGCTCTTGTTCTGGAGCACCCACGCGACGGACAGCTGCGCGAGCGACAGGCCGGCCTCCTGGGCCAGCGGCTTGAGCTGCTGGACGCGGGTGAGGACGTCGTCGCTCATCAGGCGGCTCATGAACTGAGCCCCCTGCTGCGTGGTGGCGCGGGTGTCCGCGGGCGGGGGCTTGCCGGGGAGGTACTTGCCGGTGAGCACGCCCTGGGCGAGCGGGGACCAGACAATCTGGCTCAGGCCCTCGGCGTCGGAGGTGGGGATGACCTTGGACTCGATGACCCGCCAGAGCATGGAGTACTGGGGCTGGTTGGAGATGAAGGGCACGCGCAGCTCGCGGGCGAGCTTCGCGCCGGCGGAGATCTGCTCGGCGGTCCATTCAGAGACGCCGATGTAGAGGGCCTTGCCCTGGCGGACGATGTCCGCGAACGCGAGCATGGTCTCCTCCAGGGGCGTCTCCGCGTCGAAGCGGTGGGCCTGGTAGAGGTCCACGTAGTCCGTCTGGAGGCGGCGCAGGGAGCCGTGGATGGACTCGATGATGTGCTTGCGCGACAGGCCGCGGTCGTTCTGGCCGGGCCCGGTGGGCCAGTAGACCTTGGTGAACAGCTCGTAGCCTTCGCGGCGCTGGCCCTTGAGGGCGCGGCCGAGCACGGCTTCTGCCTTGGTGCCGGCGTACACGTCGGCGGTGTCGAAGGTGGTGATGCCCGTGTCGAGCGCCGCCTTCACGCACGCGATGGCGGCGTCCTCCTCCACCTGCGAGCCATGCGTGAGCCAGTTGCCGAAAGAAATCTCGCTGACCTTCAGACCGCTGCGGCCAAGGAATCGGAAGTTCATAGGGGGCGGCAGAGTAATCGCCGCCTCCGGGAGGCGCACGGGTTCAGGAGAAGCAGCGGTGGAACCAGGCGACGAAACGTTGAGCTTCGGGCGAGTCGTGGCGGAGAACCTGATTGGTGAGCGCGATGCCAAGGCGGACGCCGGGGTCCTCCTGCCAGGCAAGCCACGCGTATAGGGCGCCCTTCACGTGGTCCTGCTGACGAAGCCGGGCGCCCTGCGATAGGGCCTCGGCAGTGGTTTTTCGCGCGTGTGCCCAGATTCCGTCATTGGGTGGGACGAGCTTCTCGACAAACTCCTCAATGCGGCCGGGTTGCGCGTTGTCCGGCATGACCCAAACGCCCAACCGCGATTCGGGCAAGAGGCCGGGGAGGATTGCGCCATCAGGCTCGGGCGTGGCGGGAAGGGAGAGACCTTCGCCCTCGAGGATATCCTTGAGTTGATGCCAACGATTGGCAAGGACACCGTCTGCGTCGAAAACCAATGCCAATCGGCGATAGCTCTTGAGTGCGGAGGTAATGCTGGGTTTGTGAAGCAGTCGGGCGACCCCCTTGGCCTCATGAATGTATGGCCGGGTGGTTGTAGAGTCTTCCCAGTTGTAGCCATGCCGCTTCAGGAGGTGGATGATGGTGTGCTTGTCGTCCGGTCCCTCAACAATCATCTGGTAGGGACTGCTCGGGTCGGGTTTGCTCACCGGATCTCCATTTGATGCTCTGCGGAAGCAAGAAGCTCGTCGGCGCTATAGGTAATGTTCCTTTCAGCACCTCGTTCTAGCCGGTGAACCGAAATGACGTCTTGAAGATCGCGATGATCTTCGTAGAGCGAAGCGAGTGCCCGAACGCAGTCCAGGCTGTGCGTCGTCGCGAGGACCTGGACGTTCAGCCGCTTCGCAGCTTCAGTCACGAGCCGCCACATCTTCACCATGACGGAGTGATGAAGGCCCGTGTCGATTTCATCCACGAGCAAATACCCCCCTGCGGCATTCACCAGACTCAAGCTCAGCGACATGAGCCGTTTGATGCCTTCGCCCATGCTTCCAAGTGGAATGCGCTGATCCGATTGCTTCAGTTTGATGAAGATCCTGGCGGATTCGAAGGACGAGTCTCCCGGAAGAATCGCGATTCTTTCGAGGTTGGGTTCAATGATCCGCAGCACGTCGGCTACACGGTCTTCCTCGGGCGTGAGAACAACCTTTTCCCAAAGATTGACCAACATGGAGGGTTCGGGCGACGTTGTCTCCATGAAGTAGACACGGCTCGTGCTCGGGCGAACCTTCTTCCCTGGAACGCCCTTCCCCTGCAGCGTGCCTCGCCGTACGCCGTAACCTGTCAAGTAGACTTGCACCGGATCAAACTGATCGCTTTCGATAAGGATGCTGCGAGGACCGTTGGGGAGGTCAACCGGTTGTCCGCGAATGACGTCGGCACTCGCCGCCAGGACTTCCTGGGCGCTCGGTGTGGTGACAGTGCTGCGGAAGAATCGTTTCTCAGGGGCCTCTGCATCAATCTGGAAATGCGTGTCTTGATTGATGTCATGCCCGAAGAAGAGATGTGAGAAGTTGACGCGGTCGTTCAAGTCGAACGCCCTACGATCTTCATCGTAAGTCCCCTCTCCCCTTCGACGGGGACTTCGCTCGAGCACGGAGGGGCCTTCACCCGCAAGCACCAGCTCCGCAGCTTCCAGCACGGACGTTTTGCCAGCGTTGTTGGCTCCCACCAACAGACTTACGCGAGTCAGTCCCTCGACCTTGAGGTTTCGGAGGGAGCGGAAGTTCTGGATCCGCAGGGACGTCAGCATGGAAGGGCTCCGGCAGAGGCAGGCTCCGTCCCTCTAGCACAGGGGAACCGGGCACGGTTTCTCATGACGCAAGAGGCTGCCTGCTCCGTCCTCCCGACCGTCCACAGCGGGATTCGACCGTTCCCGGGCGTCGCTTGTGAACGGTGGGCCGGGTGTCCGACACTGGCTTCCACGCATGGCCGCCAGTGACGAACGCCGCTTCCAGTCTCTCGTGCTCGCGCCCATCCGGCGCGTGCAGCGGCGGCTCAACGCGGTCGCCTGGACCGGCGCGGGCATCGCTCCTGTCTGGGCCATCGCCACCGCTTGTGTGCTGTGCCGGCTGCTGCTGCGCGACCTGGCCGTCTGGGCCGTGCCTCCGCTTGTTATCACGGGCCTTGCGTGGTGGTTCGTTCGTGCCCGCTCGCGCGGCGTGTCGCTGGAGTACGCGGCGGTGCTCGCGGACCGCTCCGCCAATGCCGGGGGCCTGCTGCTCACGCGGCTGGAGCGCCCCGTCGGCGAGTGGGAGCTGAGCCTCAACCAGTTCGCCCGGCAGGTGAAGCCTCCAGAGGTTCCCTGGCGCCGGCCCTTGGGCGCGCTGTTGGGCGCGCTCGTGTTCCTCGCCGTGGGGGTCCTCGTTCCGCTTCCGGTGCTGCGCGCGTCGAACATCAACGCCGCCGCCGCGACCCAGGTCGCCGCCGTGCAGGCGCAGGCCGAGGCCCTGGCCCGCGAGGAGCCCCTGGGCCCCGACGTCGAGGAGGAACTGCGCCGGCTGTCCGAGGAAGTCGCCCAGGGGCGCTTCGACTCCGCGGACTGGGAGGCCGCCGATGCCCTGGAGCAGCGACTCGCCGAGCGTGCTTCCGAGGCCGCCGCCGAGCTCAACCGCGCTTCCGAGGCCGCTGCTGAATTGGAGGATGCGCTCGCCGCCGCTGGCGGTGCGGAAGCTGCCACCCGTGAGCGCGAGTCGCTGGAGCAGGCCCTGATGGCGCTCGATGCTCGCGCCAGCGGGAGCGAAGAGGACTCCGCCGATGGGGAGCAGGAAGGCTCCGCGTCCGAGCGGAACGCGCAGGGCCAGGGCGCTGGTGAGCAGGACGGCGAACAGCAGGGCGGCGACAAGCAGGGCTCGCAGGGGCAAGGCGCGGACGGACAGAACGGTGGCGACAAGCAGGGCTCCGGCGCTCAGTCCCGCGAGGCCCAGGCCCGTGCTTCCGCTCGCGCCCAGGCCTCCGGCTCTCCTGATCAGATCGCCGACCTGCGCCGCACGCTGGAGCGACGGCAGCAGTCCCTGGCGCAACGCTTCGGAGAGGAAAACGCCTCGCGAGGGAACCGCGGTGCCCAGGCCCGGCGTCCCACCCGGCGTCAGCAGTCGTCCGGACAGGGGCAGGGACAGAAGGGCCAGCGGGGACAAGGCCAGGGCCAGGACGGACAGGGCGACGGCGAAGAGGGCGACGGCGAGGGCCAGCAGGGCAGCCAGCACGCGAGCCGGAACACGCGGCAGGGTGACGGCGCGGGCGTGGGCCGGGGCGGGGAGAGCCAGCCGCTCGTCTTCGGCGGCGAGGCGGAGATGGATCCGGAGCGGCTCGCGTTCCAGCCGCTGCCGGAAGGCCATGGCGGCGAGGCGGAGGAACTTTGGGGCCTTCGCGCCGCGGATCCGCAGGCCCGCACGGGGCAGGCGGGGCCGGTGGGCGCGAAGGGCACGGGCGCGAAGGGCGATGCGACGGCGGGACCGACCTCCGGTCCGCTGCTGCCTCGCAACCGCGACCTGGTGAAGCGGTACTTCGGTGGTTCGTAGTCCAGAAGGGGGAACGACGTGGCAGCGGAGCTTTTGAGTCCCGCCGAGGCACAGGGCGCGGCGGACGTGGCCTCCCGGCTCAAGGCCGGGCTCAACCAGGTGATGCTCGACCAGGAGTCGGTCGTCGAGCAGGTCGTGACGGCGGTGCTCGCCCGGGGCCACGTGCTCCTGGAGGGCCTGCCCGGCCTGGGCAAGACGGAGCTGTGCAAGGCCCTGGCGCGGCTCTTGGCGCTGCCCTTCCGCCGCATCCAGTTCACCCCCGACCTCCTGCCCGGCGACATCACCGGCACCTACGTGCTGGAGGGCGAGGCCCGCCGCGACTTCGTCTTCCGCGAGGGGCCCCTCTTCGCGAGCCTCGTCCTCGCGGATGAGATCAACCGCTCCAGCCCGAAGACGCAGTCCGCGCTGCTGGAGGCCATGCAGGAGCGCTCGGTGACGGTGCTGGGCCAGACGCGGCCTTTGCCCGACCCCTTCTTCGTGCTCGCCACGCAGAACCCCATCGAGCTGGAAGGCACGTACCCGCTGCCCGAGGCGCAGCTGGACCGCTTCCTCTTCCGCATCCTCGTGCCGCCCGTGGGGGCGAAGACGCTGCGCACCCTGCTGACCACGCGCGTGCGCGGCGCTCCTCCCGCGCTGGAGCCGGTGCTGGACGCGCAAGGGCTGTCGCGCCTGTTCGCCGCCGTGGACCGCGTGCACCTGCCCGGCCCGGTGGCGGACTTCATCGGCCGGCTGGTGGAGGCGTCCGACCCGCGCCAGGCCTCCGCTCCCGAACCCGTGCGCCGCTTCGTGCGCTTCGGCGCGAGCC
>NZ_JBKGHJ010000157.1:0-16255 GCF_046520365.1 Corallococcus sp. 4LFB | reverse complement strand
CTGGCGTGGGGGTGGGTGGCCACCTTCGGGAGAGGTCCCGTCCCCCCATTGCCCGAGGTGTGCCCATGGCCCAGGCCCACGAAACCGACACCGAGAAGCAGGCGCGCCACGCGCGGCGCCACGAAGCCCACGTCCGCGCCACCTACGCGGCGTTCCTCCGCCACCTGTGCGAGCTGAGCGCCCTGCCCCCGCGCTCGCGGAGTCCGCCGCCGTGTCGGTGCTGAGCGCGCTGGAGCGCCGGCTCATGCCCAACGGGGCGCGCAACCTGGAGTCCCAGCTGCCGCGAATGCTGGTGGAGTTCCTGCCGCCCCCGGACGAGCGCCCCCCGCGCCCCCACCGCTTCGGCCGCGAGGAGTTCGTCGCGTCCGTGGCGGAGGACCTCCAGATGCCCATGGAGCAGGCGGAGCTGGTGATCCGCGCGGTGCTGCGCGCCTTCCAGGACCAGATCACCGAAGGCGAGGCGGACAAGGTCGCGAGCAACCTCCCCGCGGACCTGCAGGCCCTCTGGCGCCTCACGCAGTAGGCGCCCGCCGGCCTGCGACTACTCCGTGGGGCCGCTGCCCGCGCCGTCCCCGGTGGTGAACACCGGGGTGCCGCCGGGGAGGCTGGGGTCGTGCGGGAGGCTGCCGCGCGGGCTGCGCAGGTAGACGAACGGCGTGGCGAAGAGGAAGTTGCTCACGCGCGACGTGTAGATGTCCGCGTAGCGCTCCACCTGCCGCGCCAGGTGGCTCTTGTCGTTGCCGGCGCGGGTGAGCAGGCCCCAGTGCGGGTTGGACAGCTCGCCGGCCGCGCGGGCCATGGGCCCCAGCTCCGCGTCCAGCGCCTCCAGCTCCACGCGCAGCTCCGCGAGGCGCGTCACCAGCTCGCCCTCCGTGGTGTCCGTGCGCGGGCCGTACTGGTGGCGGCGGCGCTGGAGCTCCAGGCGCACCTGGCAGCTCTCCGCCTCCAGGCGCTCCTTCTGGAGCATGCGCTCGCCAATGCGGACCTCGGTGGCGCGGAAGGCGGCGATGGCGCGCACCTCGTCCTCCAGCTCGCGCAGGATGAGCGCGGTGCGCCAGCGCAGCACGTTCTTGGTGACGTGCACGTCGCCGAACATGTGGTCGCCCACGTAGAGGATCTCATCGCCGGACAGGCCCAGGTGCCGCTCCAGCTCCAGCGCGCTGCCGCCGAAGTAGGGCTTGCTCTTGTCGAGCGGCCCGGAGTGCGGACGCAGGAGCGCCTCGCCGTTGGCCTCCACCACCTCGAAGAGGGTGGCGCGGGTGGTGAAGAACTCGGGCTTGCGCGCGCTGACGATGACGACGTCGAAGAGCTGGCGCCAGGTCATGCCCTCGGGCAGGTGCCGGTCGAAGGCGAAGTGCATCATGGGCTCCGTGTAGGCCCACTCGCTGTTGGTGATGAGCAGGAGCTTCTTGCCGGCGTTCTTCTGGTCCAGCAGCGCGAGCGGCGTCTCCGGGTCGTCGATGACGTAGCGCTCGGGGTCCGCGATGATTTCCGCCTTGAGGCGCCCCTGCATGTGCGTGGCGTCCAGGTTCTTGCGCACGTGCTCGTAGAGGTCCGCGTAGCCCATGGGGCCGGGGAGCTGGCCGGCGTCCAGGCGGTCCACGAGCTGCGCGTAGATGCAGGCCTCGGAGAGGGAGAACAGCGTGTTGAGGAACACCCAGCGCCGGTCCGCCAGGTCGATGACGGTGCGGTTGTAGGCCTCGCGCTGGGACTCGAAGTCCATGGGGCGGCTGCCGTGCAGGGCCTTCTTCACGAAGCCGAAGCGGTTGGCCTTGAGCAGGTTGCCCTTGGCGGTGTCGATGATGAGGCCGCGGATGGCGAGCATCGGGTCGAAGGTCAGGTCGGCCACGGGCCAGCCCTGCTCCACCAGCCGGTCGCGAATGTATTCGTACGCGCGGCGTTCCCACGCCTCCACGCGGTAGTGGATGAGCGTGTAGTCCATGTCGTAGCCCACGGCCTTGATGGCACGCATGTTGAGCGTGCGGTTGCAGAACAGGCCGCGTTCAGGCGGGGGACCGGAGAAGTGAGGACGCATGGGAGCAAGGCTTGCCAAGGCTTGCACGCAAAGTCGAGCGGCCTGTGTGCCCACGTCGGTTCGTGGGCAGGCCCGGGGCGTTCGGGTGTCGGAAAGATGGGATACAGGTGACGCACGCGCCGCGAAGGCCGGGCATGCGCGGAACCAAAAGGGCAGACACATGTCGGGAATGACGCGGCGCTGGGGCCTGGCCCTGGCGGTGGTGCTGGTGGCGGGCGTGGCGGGGGCTCAGGAATGGGAGACGGTGGCGACGACGCCCTTTCTGATCAAGGTGCGGCCCCGTCCGGGGACGAAGGCGAAGGACATCTGGGCGGAAGGGGAGCTCAAGGCGAGCGCGGCGCAGGTGCAGGCGGCGCTGGAGGACCAGGAGTCGTACCGGCTCTTCATGCCGTACGTGAAGGAGTCGCGGGTGGTGCGGCCCACGGAGGACGGCGGGCGGCTCACGTACACGCGGCTGGACCTGCCGGTGGTGTCCTCGCGCGACTACATCTGTCACGTGGTGACGGAGTCGAAGGTCGCGCCGGACGGGACGGGCGTGTACCAGCAGCGCTGGAAGGCGGAGCCGGACGCGTTCCCCGCCAGGCGGGACGTGGTGCGCCTGCGGCTGAACGAGGGCAGCTGGAGGGTGGAGTCGAAGGACGGGGGCACGTCCTCGGTCGTCTACAAGTTCACGGTGGACCCGCGGGGTCCATCCCGGGGTTCCTGGCCAGCGTGGGGCAGAAGGACGCGGTGGTGGACACGCTGCGCGCGGTGGAGAAGCGCGCGAAGTCGCTGAGCGTGGACACGGCTCCCGCGAAGTAGGGGATGGAGGCGTAGGGGATGGGAGCAGGCGGGCCGGGTGTTCCCTCCGGACGCCATGGCTGACAACTCCAAGATTGAGTGGACGGACGCGACGTGGAACCCGGTGCGCGGCTGCGTGAAGCTGAGCCCCGGGTGCAAGCACTGCTACGCGGAGACGTTCGCGCAGCGGTTCCGGGGCGTGCCGGGCCACCCGTATGAGCAGGGCTTCGACCTGAAGCTGATTCCGGGGAAGCTCGCCGAGCCGCTGCGCTGGAAGGCATCCAAGCGCGTGTTCGTGAACTCGATGAGCGACCTGTTCCTGGACGACGTCCCGGAGGCGTACATCGAGGCGGTGGCGCGGGTGATGGCGCTGGCGGACTGGCACACGTTCCAGGTGCTGACGAAGCGCGCGGAGCGGATGCAGCGGCTGTTGTCCACGCGGCTCGCGTTCGCGGCGAGGCTGCCGAACGTGTGGTGGGGCGTGAGCGTGGAGGACCGGAAGTACGGCCTGCCGCGCGTGAAGCACCTGCAGGCGGCGCCCGCGCGGGTGCGGTTCCTGTCCATCGAACCGCTGCTGGAGGACCTGGGCACGGTGGACTTCACGGGCGTGGACGGCGTCATCGTCGGAGGCGAGAGCGGCGCGAAGGCCAGGCCGCTGGACCCGGAGTGGGTGCGCTCCGTGCGCGAGCAGTGCGCCGCTGCGGGCGTGGCCTTCTTCTTCAAGCAGTGGGGAGGCAAGCGCAAGGCGGCGGCGGGGCGGGTGCTGGATGGGCGCACGTACGACGCTCTGCCCGGGACGTCGGTGGCGCGTTCCCCGACGAGGCCCGGCGCCTGCGGTTGCTGGAGGAGGCCGAAGCGCTGGCGGTGCCGTGGCTGGCGCCGCCGGTGTCGGCCGAGCTCAGCGCCGCCGCTTCAGCTTGAAGAAGTCGATGAGCGCCTTGAGCTTGGGCGGCACGTGGGTTCGGCTCGGGTAGTAGAGGAAGAAGCCGGGGAGGGTGGGGGAGTACGCGTCGAGCACGCGCACCAGGCGCTTCTCCGCGAGCAGCTTCCGGGCGCGGCTCTCCGGGACATAGGCAAGCCCCAGCCCGGCGACGGCGGCCTCCACCACCAGCTCCGAGTCATCCAGCACCACACGGCCCGCGACCGCGACGTCAATGCGCTTGCCGCCGTCGGTGAGGCCCCAGGGATGGATGCCGCCCGTGGTCCGGCTGCGGTAGTTGATGCAGTCGTGGTCGAGCAGGTCGCGAGGGTGCTTCGGCTTGCCGCGCGTCGCGAAGTACGACGGTGCGCCCACCACGAACATGGGGATGTCGCCGCTCGGGGTGAAGGTGCTCATCGTGGAGCCGGGCATGTTCCGAACGAAGTTGCTGGGCCCGTCCTACCGGCAGATGCCGGAGCTGGCGCCCTACGTGGAGACGGTGGGCCCGATGCGCGCCTATGTGGCACAGGCCGCCGGAACGCAGCCCGGCGACCCGGCGAAGGCCGCGAAGGCCATCGTGGACGCCGTGGCCGCGGGAGTCCCGACGCTGAGGCTCTTCCTGGGGCCGGACGCGCCCGGAGCCATCCGCGAGAAGCTGGCGCAGGTGCTGGAGGACGTGAAGCGCACGGAGCAGATCGCGCTCGCGACGGGGTTCTAAACGGAGCGGTGCCTGCAATCAGAGTGTGGACGACTGTCGAGCGCGTGAGGTTCGGCCAAGCGGATCCTCTGCGGGCTACCGGGTGTCGGCGGCCGAGGGCTTGCACCGCCAGCACCGGCTTCAACGCCAGTTCAACAATAGCAAGGGCCCCAGCGTGCAAGCCTTCCGTTGAAAGATAGACGGAACAAGACGCTGCTTGCGAATGCCTCGGTGGTTGATGGCCACGAGAAAGCAACGCGTGTACTGCTGGGCAGCCTTTGATCGAAGGCAAACAGGAGGGGGAATGTCGTCCGCCGTGTTTGGACAGAAAGCCTGTCTGGGCCAAGCCAATGGCCCGGATGTGGAGCTCATCGTGAGCGGCACCGAGCTCTATGCCACCTATGAAACCGTGGAGGGCTTCCCCGTCATCTACGACGACGCCTTGGGCCGCTTCTACTACGCCCGAGTCGTCGAGGGCCGGTACGAGTCCACGGGTGTCTCCGTCACGTCCCCTCCACCCCCTGGTCTGCTCCAACACGCCAGGGAATCCGATGAGGTCCGCTCAGAAAAGATACGCCAGCGCCAGGAGCAGATGAAGCAACGCTCACACCCCACACAAGACCAGGAATGATCCAATGAGTGCCATCTTTGGAGAGATACTGACCCTCGGCCAGGCGGAGGGCCCGGATGTTCCGCTGAAGGTCTTCGGGGACGAGCACTACGCCCGTTACGAGGCGCTGTCCGGGTATACGGCCATCTATGACGCGGAGCTGGGGCTGTTCTGCTATGCGCGGCTCGCGGCCGGAACCCTCCGGTCCACGGGCGTTCCGCTGACGCAGGCGGCCCCTGCCGGACTGCAGCGTCACCTCCAGGAATCATTCGGCGTCAAAGAGCTGAAGGCGGACGCACGTCGGTTGCGCCGCTCCGCTTCGACAGGCGGCAGGCTGGAAGCGGAGGTGGTTCGCACCTTCGGTCCAAACCAGGGCCTGCTAGAGGGGCGCGTCCTGGCCAGCGGCCCGGTGAAGGGCCTGACCATCCTGGTCAACTTCAAGGATGTCACCACCAAGGTGACCCGCGCCGACGTCGAGGAGATGCTCAACGGCGACAACTACACGCGAAATGGCAATATCTGCTCGGCGCGTGAGTATTTCCGCCGCGTTTCCAGCGGCAAGCTCGACTACACGAATGTCGTCGTCGGGCCGTTCACGCTCAGCCGGAACCGTCAGTTCTACGTCAACAACCTCCTCATCGAGGAGGCACTTCAGCTGGCTTTGGCCGCCGGGCTCGACTTGAAGCAGTTCGATTCCCGCAACGAGAACATCATCGACGCGATCAACGTCCTCTACGCCGGACAGACGCAGTACAACGGAGAACTCTGGCCCCACAACTTCTCCATCGACCTCCAGTTCGGGAGCATGAGGACCGACCTGTACCTGCTGACGAGTCTGGGCCGCACCCCTGCGGAGCTCAGCATTGGTACTTTCTGCCATGAGAACGGGCATCTGCTCTGCCGCTTCCCGGATATGTATGACTATGGCAAGCGGGACGGGGACAATGTCGTCAGCGCCGGGATTGGCAGCTATTGCCTGATGGGGTCCGGCAACCACCTGGACTTCGGACGGAGCCCCTCGCCCGTCTGCGGCTACCTGAGAGACTTGGTCGGGTGGTGCGACAACGAGGTGGACCTGAGCCCCGCCGGTCAACACCAGGCCCGGCACGGCGACTACAACACTGTGATGAAGTACCGGACCGCCAAGCCCAATGAGTACTTCATCGTCGAGAACCGCTCCAAGATGGGGCTCGACCGCGCCTTGCCAGCCAGCGGACTGGCCGTCTACCACTGCGACATCTTCGGCTCGAACGAGTTGCAGCAGAGCACCGCGGCCCAGCACTTCCAATGTGCGCTCCTCCAGGCGGACGGGCATCGCCACCTGGAACTGAACACCAACCAGGGCGATGGGGCGGACCTGTTCGGGGAGACACAGGGAGTCGCCCTGTCGGGCGACTCCGTGCCGCATTCGCGCGAGTGGGACGGCCGGGACTCTGGGCTCACCATCTCCGACGTCGGAGCACCTGGCGAGCTCATTCCCCTGACCGTGGGCCAAGCCATGACGCCGCAGACCGCCACGGGTCAGGCACAGCCGATGCTGGAGATTCCGGATGATGCGGCGATCGGCGTTTCAGTCCCCATCCGCATCGCCGCATCCGGCACCGTCTCGCGAATCAAGGTCAGTATCGACATCCAGCATCCCTATATCGGGGACCTGAGTGTCGTACTGACTTCTCCCTCGGGACGGCGTGCGGTGCTGCACGCGCAACTGGGAGGCCCCGCTGACAACCTGGTCGCGACCTATGACTCGGCCTCCCCTGGCATGCTCACCAACCTGCTGGGCCAGCCGATGAAGGGCGACTGGATCCTGAATGTCTCGGACCGTGCCCGCGACGATGTCGGCACCCTGCGAAGCTGGGGCGTCGAGCTATGGTCCGAGCCGTAGTCGTTGCCCCGGTAGCAGGTGAGAGTCCCCTGCTACCGTGGACACCTCCGATGTGATGGATGGGTGTTCGATGTCGGAGAGCCAGAAGAAGCAGAGGCGACAGCGGCGTAGCTTCAGCCCGGAGTTCAAAGCCGGGGCGGTGGGGCGCGGGTGGAGTTGATCATCCTGACGCCCGTGCGATTCATGGCCGCAAACCCCGACCACGTCGAGCAGGGCCACCGAGTCGGAGCGCTGCTGGCCAGGGCCGGTCTCATGCGGCCTGTCATGTCCTGACCGGCGTGGGTTGATCAGATGGAAGGGAACCGCACTCCTGGCAGGACGAGCAGCCGCGTGCCCTCCGCGTCCTGAAGCTCCAGCGTGTAGACACCGCGCGCCTCCCGGGACTGGGCTTCGGCTTCCACGATGATCCGGGCGATTCCGTCTTCAGAGTCGGGCGCAACCTCCATCACTTCCACGATCCTCAAGGGCTGATGATTCGGACCCATGAGGCTCGCCCTGGCGACCTTGCCGGACAGTGGCGTCGGCCCGGAGAGCTCCAGCTGCACCGCGACCCGGCTCGCGGAGCGAAAACTCCTGACCTGGAACGCCGCGTCCGGGAGACCCCTCAATTCCAACGCCATCACTCCCCTTTGATCCAGGGTCGTATTGGAGAGCATCGCCGCCAATCCCACATCAGGACAGACCTGCTCGGGAAGCGGAGTGGCTGCATCGGCGGACACCCCTCCATCCGCGGCTGCCAGAAACGAGAGCAGGAACAGGAGCATGAGTCCTCCTATTCGTCGTATCGCCACACACTCCGCACGGACATCAGGTTGGGCACGACCGCGGTGTTCTCGTCTCCCCCTTCACTGCGGGGGACGCCCCGCGTCCTGTCATCAAGGAACCAGAGTTCGATACAGACAGGATATGTTTCGCCGGTCTTGTTCTGACGCAGTTGGGTGAAACGGCCGTAGACCCGTTTGGAGCCGACGTAGAGCGTACCGGTCAGCATGGAGCCATGCCTCACTACTCCTTGGCTGCCATGCATGTACACAGCGGCACGTCCCTCGCGGATCGTGACGAAATCGGAGGGCGTGTTCGGATCGAATAAGGCGGCCCACTGTCTATCGTAGATCTTCAGCTTCTTCATTGCCGCCACTGCATCCTCCGGGCAGTCCTCGGCGGGAGGCGTGGGACGGTCCACCAGGGGCGCGCTGGCGCAGGCCATGCCCGCCACGCAGGACGCAATCGCCGCGGTCTTGAGGGTGCGGCCAGTCTTTGGAGACGGCGGAACAGAGGGTTTTTTCGTCACGAGAGCGTGTTCCTTGGGAAGTGCCGCCATGGAGGTAGCGGTCGCCGGGGAAGGGCTCGCGAGCGGCAGGGCGGCGACAGGAACACTGTGCGGGCGGTCTGGCTCGCTGGCCAGTTTATGACCAACCGGGGCGGAAACACTCTCTGGAACCCCAGGGGTTGTATGCCGAGTCCAGCCCCGAAGAAGGACCTCCCAGGTCCCAGGTCCCGCCAGCAGCAACCCCAGGCACAGCGCCATCCCCACCCAACCCCAGGCCGGCAACCGGCGCGGGGCCGCCACCACCGGCGCGGCCCGGGGCCGGGGCGCGGGCGTCAGGTACGGCTGCTCCGGCCAGACCGGACGGCGGATCTGATTCGGCTTGCCCGGAATCTCATCGAAGAGGTGCGCCTCGAACGCCGCCGCCCCTCCGGAGAGCAGCCCCCGCATCAGCTCTGAATGCGCCGCCTCGCCCGTGCGGGGCCGCTGCTCCGGCTCCTTCTCCAGCAGCCCCAGGATGGCCCGCGACAGGGGCTCCGGCACCTGCGGGTTGATGTCCCGGGGCGACGGCGGCAGCCGCTCCGTGATGGCCACCGACAGCAGCTCCGGCTCCTGCCCCGGCGGGAACGGGTAGTGCCCGGTGACCGCCCGGTACAGGCACACCCCCAGCGCATACAGGTCATCCGCCGCGCTGTACGGATAGCGCAGCTCCGGCTGCCTCCAGTGGCGCTGCTGGAAGCGGATGGCCTCCGGGCTGCGCAGGTGCAGCGTGCCCGGGGGCAGGGTGGTGGTCGTGAGCGTCATGGCCCCCGCCTGGTCCCCCGCGCCGAAGTCGATGAGCACCGGCACCTGCCCCCGCGTGCGGATCAACAGGTGCTCCGGCTTGAGGTCCCGGTGCAGCACGCCCCGGGCGTGCAACACCCCCAGCGTCATCGCCACCGAGCCCCCCACCATGGCCACCTGCCGGAACGTGGGGTTGACCGTCTCCGCCCAGACGTGGAGCGCCATCCCCTCCACCCAGTCCATGACGAAGTACGGCAGCCCCTCCACCGGGTCCGGCCACCGCCCCGTGGCATGCACCCGCACGACGTTCGGGTGCCACGCCCGGTCCAGCAGCAGCGCCATCTCCCGCAGCGCCCGGGCTGGATCCGGATGCAGCGACAGCTTGAGCGCGAAGCTCCGCCCCGGCGCGTCCAGCGGCTCCACCCGGTAGACCGCGCCGTACCCGCCCACCCCCAACGTCCCCAGCACGCGCCAGCACCCCACCACCGCGCCGGGCTGGAGCGCGCCGGGAACACCTGTGACCCTTCTGGACTCATGAACCCACAGGGTCGCATGAAGTCCACTCGACCTGGAAGGTCACTTCACCCGGACGCGGGACGGAGCCCCTGCCTCATGTGCTCTCACGTCAGGAAGTCTCACCCCCGTGCCCGCGCTGAATGCTCCCAGCGGAATCAATCGGCGGTGACTGAAATGTGACACGAACAAGGCGCGCAACGGGCGGGGTGTGTCAGACGGATTTGGTGTATTGAGCCGCGTCTCATCGCAGCACCTCCCCCCATTCAGGAGTTCCTGATGCGTCGTGTTGGCACAGCCCTTCTTGCCGTGAGCATGCTCGCCGCTTGCGGTCCCGGTACCCAGGCGGAGACTCCCTCCGAGTCCGCCCCCTCCACCCCGGCCGTCGAGCAGCAGCAGGCGCCCCTCCTCACCGAGACGAACGTCGACGTGGCCATCGAGTGCTCCGGCATCCTCGCGTTCGCGAACACGGCGACGTACGCGACCCTGGACACCTACCTGCCCAGCAACGTGGTCACCAACATCGTGAACCGCCGCGCCACCGCGCCGTTCACGTCCCTGGCGGACCTGTCCTCCGTGCCGCTCGTCGGCCCGGCCCGGCTCAAGCAGATCGAGGGCGGCGCCCGGACCCTGGACTACATCGACGCGGACTGCGTCGGCATCCTGGACGGCATCGCCATCTCCCATGACGACCAGACCGCCATCGTCGCGCTGGTGAACAGCATCGACGACTCGGAGCTGCACGACGTGCTGCCGGACGCGTGGAACGGCGCCGTGAACCTGCTCACCACCCGCCCCTTCACCACCGCGCAGCAGATCGCCGACACGGCGGGCATCGGTGACGTGAGCTTCCGCAACATCCGCAACTCCGCCACCCTGAGCCGCCCCCTGGAGGCGCTCTTCGCCGCGGTGAACGCCATCCAGGGCAACGGCTCCTACGGCGCCACCACCCTGCGCCACTTCGACTGGTGGAACGTCGCGTCCGCCGGCCACGCCTACCGCGATGACAAGACGTGCTTCGGCCTGGAGCCCTCCAGCGTCCCGTCCGGCGCCGCCATCCGTCCGAACCTGGCGGACGCCGCCGAGGTGCGCGCCGCGGTCCAGAACGCCGTCGCCTACGTCAACGGCAACACCCTCATCCCCGCCTCGGTCCGCACCGCGGGCTACGCGAACCTGGACTCGCTCATCGCGGGCCGGTCGTTCAAGGGCTGCATCATCACCTACGAGAACGACCCCTGGAGCCGCAACACCGTCCACATCTACGTGGACACCGTGAACGGCTTCAGCCTGATGACCGAGACCTGGTGGTCGGAGTAGTCCTCCCCACCTGACGTCCCTGCCGTCCCGGAGCCCCGGGTTCCTCCATGGAGCCCGGGGCTTTGTCGTGTCCGGAAGCAGGCAGGCCCCTGGCCGGCAGGTCTCCCGGCCCCGGGCGCGGGAAGGAAACCGTGCATCCCCAGGTGTCTATGGGTATAGACACGCCCCATGTGCCCCCTGGTGAACACGAAGGACCTGATTGACGCCCAGGAGGTGGCGGGCCTCTTGCGCCTGGCCCACCCCAACAGCGTCAGCACGTACCTGCGCCGTTATCCGGACATGCCCCGTCCGGTGCTCGACCTGGGCGCCGGGCGCCCGCGCCTCTGGCTCAAGCCCCAGATGCTCCGCTGGGCCCGCGCCCGCCAGGCCGCCATCACCGACACAAGCTCCCGAGGTTCCCGATGACCACCGCCACCCCCCGAACCGCCCCCGCCGTCCTCCCCGGGCCCAATGACGCCTGCTGGTGCGGCAGTGGCTCCAAGTACAAGAAGTGCCACCGCGGCGCGGACACCGTGGAGGCCCGCAAGAAGGGCCCCGACGCCCACCGCAAGGGCATCCGCCCCGGCCTCGTCAGCCCCCGCCGCGTGGTGCCCAGCACCATCGCCCGGCCGGACTACGCGGACTCCATGGCCGGCCGGCCCTCGCGCTCGCGCAACGAGCCGGACGTGAAGTCGCCGGACGTCATCGCCCGCATGCGCCGCGCCTGTCAGGCCGCCGCCCAGGTGCTGGCGGAGACCGCGCAGCACGTGCGCGTGGGCATCACCACGGACGAACTGGACGCCATCGCGCACGAGGCCTACCTCAAGCGCGGCGGCTACCCCAGCACGCTCAACTACCACAAGTTCCCCAAGTCGCTCTGCACCTCCGTCAACGAGGTCATCTGCCACGGCATCCCCGACAGCCGCGCGCTGGAGGACGGCGACATCGTCAACCTGGACATCACCATCTACCTGGATGGCGTCCACGGCGACTGCTCGGCCACGTACCTGGTGGGCAACGTGGAGCCGCAGCACCAGCGCCTGGTCCAGATTGCGAAGGAGTGCCTGGACATCGGCATCGCCGCGGTGAAGCCCGGCCGGCCCATCAGCGACATTGGCCGCGCGGTGGAGGCCCACGCCGTGAAGAACGGCACCAGCGTGGTGCGCGCCTACTGCGGCCACGGCATCGGTGAGACGTTCCACACCTCGCTCCAGGTGCCGCACTACTACGAGCCGGAGGCGGACACCGTCATGCAGCCCGGGATGATCTTCACCGTGGAGCCGATGATCAACCAGGGCCACTGGGACCACCGCCTGTGGAACGACGACTGGACCGTCGTCACCGCGGACGGCCTGCGCAGCGCCCAGTTCGAGCACACCCTGCTCGTCACCGACACGGGCGCGGAGATCCTCACCGTCCCCTGAGGGCTCTCCACCCCTGGAAACACCCCGGGCCCCGGACGCGCTCTGCCGCATCCGGGGCCCGCTTCATTTCCAGCCGGTGACCTTCCGGGACTACGCCCGGCGGCGGCGCAGCTTCAGCGCCAGGCCGCACAGCATCAGCAGGCTGGTGGCGCCCAGCGGGCCGGGCACCGTGCTCTGGCAGTTGCAGCCGTCGGCCTCGCCCGGGTCCTGGGGGTCGCCCGGGTCCTGCGGATCCGGATCCGGGTCCACCACCGCGTCGTCGGTGACGAACACCGCGGTGGTGCGCGCGGGCACCGTGAAGCCGCCCGTGGCCGCGTCGTACGCGGACGTGCGCGCCACGGGGTCCGTGGACGCCTGCTGCGCCGGGTGGAGCTTCAGCTTGAGGGACTTGTACGCGTCCGCCTTGAACGTCTGCGCGTCGTCCGTGCCGTTGAACAGCACGATGGCGCGCTTGCCCTCGGCGTTCGTGCCGTGGTCCTGCATGGCCATCACGATGAGGCCCGGAATCTGGTCCGGACCGGTGTTCTCGAAGTGCACCAGCTGCTTCACCTCGTCCCCGGTGCGCAGGCGGAACAGCCGCGAGCTCTTGCGGATGGTCAGCATCTCCTCGAAGTGGTCGCGCGCCCGGACGATGTCCGCGCTCGCCGGCTTCAGCGCCGCGTCCGCCAGCAGCGGCCCGAAGAGCGGCCAGTTGCCCTGGTTGTCCGCGGCCGGGGGCAGGCCCACGCCCCAGTTGTTGGACTGGTAGGTCCAGTCCACCTTGTTGAACCAGTCCCCGGAGTTGTAGCTGTTGCGGTCCAGCGACTTGGAGCGCAGCAGTTCGTCACCCGCGTGGAAGAACGGGATGCCCTGGCCCAGCGCCACCAGCGCGATGCCCAGGTTGTGCATGCGCACGCGCTCCGCCATGGGCAGGTCGCGCCGCGCCTTCAGCTGGACCGCGTCGAACAGCGTCTCGTTGTCGTGCGCGGAGACGTAGGTGATGACCTCCTGCGGGTCCAGCGTGTAGCCGGCCTTGGCGCCGTTGTAGTCCACGCCTTCACCCGTGACGGTCGCGCCGGTGCGGTCCACCAGCGAGTAGTCCTTCAGGTTGCCGGCGAGGCCCACGCGGATCCAATCGCTGTAGCGCAGCAGCTTGTCCTTCTGCGCCGCCTCCGTGCCCTGGTCCGTGCCGTTCGGGTCGGACAGCAGGCCGCTGATGAAGCCCTGCTCCTGGAGCCCGCTGAAGGGGCCACCGCCGCGGGCGCCGTCGCGCAGGCGGTCGTTGAACGTGCCGATGCCCGTGCCCGCCATGTTGGCCTGCGTGGCGTTGACGCCGCGCGCGTTGCCGGCCACCTCGCCGAAGTCCCAGCCCTCGCCGTAGACGTAGATGGCCTTGCCGTCCACGCCGTCCCGCTCCACGGTGAGCGCGTCCAGCGTGGCGCGCAGCTTCACCAGGTTGGACTTCATGTGGTGGCCCATCAGGTCGAAGCGGAAGCCGTCCACCTTGTACGCCTTCGCCCACGTCACCACGGAGTCGATGAGCAGCTTCTCCATCATCGCGTTCTCGGACGCGGTGTTCTGGCAGCAGGTGCTCGTCTCCACGTTCCCGTCGTCGCTGAGGCGGTGGTAGTAGCCCGGGACGATGCGGTCCAGCACGCTCTTGGCGTCCTGCCCGGAGGAGTTGGTGTGGTTGTAGACCACGTCCATCACCACGCGCAGGCCGTGCTGGTTGAGCGACTGCACCATCTCCCGGAACTCCACCGTGCGCGTCGTGCCCTGCGCGTCGGTGGAGTAGCTGCCCTCCGGCACCGTGTAGTGGTACGGGTCATAGCCCCAGTTGTAGCCGTCCAGGTCCGCCACGGCCTTCACCGCCGCCTGCTGCTGGTCGGAGTCCGGCGGCAGCGACACCAGGTCGCCCGCCGGGTGCTGCTGCGCCGCGCGGTCCTCGTTGATGGTCGCGATGTCGAACACCGGCAAGAGGTGCACGTGCGTGAGGCCCGCCTTCGCCAGCCGGGTCAGGTGCTTCATGCCGTCGGACTCGCGCGTGAACGCCTTGAACGTGCCGCGCTCGTTCTCCGGCACCGTCAGGTCGTTGATGCTGAAGTCGCGCGCGTGCAGCTCGTAGAGGACAATGTCCTCCGGGGCCTCCAGCGCGGGCTTCGCCAGCGTGCTCCAGCCCTGCGGCGCGAGCGCGGGGTCCGAAAGGTCCACGAGCTGGCTCAGCTCGCTGTTGATGGAGAGGGCCACGGAGTAGGGGTCGGTGACGCGGTTGGTGACGACCTTGCCCTCCTTGCGGGCGTAGACCTCCACCTCGTAGAGGAAGTAGCGGTTCTTCCACGTCGCGTCGCCCGTCGCGCTCCAGACGCCCTCGTCGCCGGCCGTCATGGGCACGCGGGTGAAGGTGGACGTGGGGCTGCCGTCCGCGAACAGGAGCAGGTTCACGCTCTTCGCCGTGGGGGCCCACAGGCGCAGCGTGGGGATGCCGTTCTCGAACGTGGCGCCCAGCGGGCCGTCATACGCGTACAGGTCGTCCAGCGCGCCCGCGAGCTGCGCGCTGGTGGCGTCCAGCGGCTTGCCCTCCGCGTTCGTGGCGGACAGCGCCAGCTGGCCCTTGAGCCACGTGGCGGCGTTCGCCGCGTCCGCCTGGGACAGCTTCAGCACCATGCGGCCCATCAGGTTCGGGAAGCGCGCCGCCTGCGCGGCGGTGAGCCCCGCGGGGTCCACCGTCAGCGTCACGGCGGTGCCGCCCTGCACGCCGGTGCCGTTCAGCGTCATCCCACCCGTGGGCGCCGTGTGCAGCTTGAACACGGTGCCCTCGGGCACCGCGACCTCCGGGCTCCACACGAACGTGTCGCGCGCCACCCAGTGCGCCCGCGCCAGCAGCAGGTTGCCCGCGGGAGCGCCGGCCGCGCGGATGGTCACCTTCTTGGAGGCACCGGAGTCGAAGGTGATGAGCATCTCCTGGTTGTCCGTCTCCACCGCGAAGGCCGCGTTGCTGCCGGGATAGGCGGTGTTCCAGTTCTCGTCGAGCGCGACCTTGCACTCGTAGTTGCCCGCGGGCAGCGCCTTCGTGGTGAAGGTGTAGATGCCGTCGCCGTCCGGGTCCTGCATCATCGAGCGCAGGCAGTCCGGCTGCCAGTCACCCGGACAGCCCAGCTCGCTCTGGAACGAGCCCGCCACCGTGGCGATGGTGCTGGAGCGGTTGCTCGTCACGTACAGCGTGTTCGCGTCGAAGTAGAACTTCACCGCGCCCGCCGTCGTCTGGTTCAGCACCACGTCCGCGCCGCCGGGGCCGCCGTGCGTCTGCGACAGCGAACCGTCCAGCGCGACCTTGAAGTGCCACGTGCCCACCGGCACGTTGAACGAGCCCTGCCACTTGTCGTCCGCCGCGTCGTACGTCAGCGCCGTCTGCGCGCAGCCGGGGTCGTTGTCCGCGGCACAGCCTGCCTCGCTCTGCATGTCACCAACGACCGTCACCGACGTGGGCGCCGCCAGGGAGGACATGGGAAGCAGCGCGGCGAAGAGCCCGCCGAACGCGAGCGCGCGCGTCATGCGGGGGACTGCGAATGGAACTCTCAGGGGAAACCTCCAGGGGGAATGGAAATCCCGGGCACGGTAGCAGCCGGTCCTGTCACGGGTGATCCCAGCGCGCCTCCCCGGTTCGCGGGACCCCCTGGATGATCCGCGTCGGGACCGGCGGATCCACCCCGTGACGTCGGATGCGAACGGGGCCCGAAAACGAGACGCAGTGCGGCATGAACCGCGCGCTCCGTTGAGTCCGCTCACGCCATGCGTCACAAGGATGTGCAGAGGAAGACATCCGGGACATGCCGCGTTGCGGCATCAGCCGATTGTTCCGACGCCCCTTCACCCCTTTCCAGACTGTTGGATACAGTGCCGCGCCCAGATGGCCTCACGCCTCCCCTGCCCACAACCGAACGCTGTCTCCCACCGCGGTCGGTGGCGCCCGATGTTCCACGGCCTTGTCGCCCTGTGTCTGGCGGGGTGCGCCACGGCGCCCACGCCGACGCAACCCGCGCCGGAGGCCGCCGCGACGCAGCCCGCCG
>NZ_JBKGHJ010000156.1:0-16339 GCF_046520365.1 Corallococcus sp. 4LFB | reverse complement strand
GCACGGCCCGCGCCTCCCGTCGTCGCGGCCCCCGCGACTTCGGGCCCCGCCCCCGGTTCGGACGAACTGCCCGCGCTGCGCCAGCTCGCCGCGACCATGAAGGGGCAGAACCACTTCCAGCGGCTCGGCCTCACCGAACAGACCGAAGGCAGCGCGGTGAAGATCGCCTACTTCCGCCTGGCCAAGCTCTACCACCCGGACACCCTGCCCCCCGGCGCCCCGGCGGAGCTGGAGAAGCTCAAGGCGGAGGTCTTCGCGTACATCGGCGACGCCTACCGCGCCCTCTCCGACGACAAGAACCGCGCGGCCTACCTGGAGGACCTCAAGAACGGCGGCGCCGACGGCGGCGTGGACGTGCAGGCCATCCTCCAGGCCGAGGAGCTCTTCCAGAAGTCCTGCATCCTGGTGAAGGCGCGCAAGTACCCGGAAGCCGTGAAGATGCTCACCGACGCCATCGCCCTCAACGCCGAGGAGCCGGAGTTCTTCGCCTGGCGGGGCTACGCGCGCTTCCTCGCCTCACCCGACAAGAAGGCCGCCCAGCCGGAGGCCTTCCGCGAAATCCAGGCCGCCATCAAGCGCAACGAGCGCTGCGCCCCCGCCCACTACTTCCTGGGCGTCATCGCCAAGCTGTGCGGCGACGCGGCCGGGGCCCTCAAGCACTTCAAGCGGACGGTCGAGCTGCAACCGGACCACATTGATGCGATGCGAGAGGTCCGCATGGCGTCGCAAAAGAAGTAGGGTGCGCGCCTTTTCAAGGAGACACCCATGCCCCTCACCGGGAAAGAACGCCGCCACCTGCGGGCCCTCGGCCACCACCTGGAGCCGGTGGTCATCGTCGGCTCGTCCGGCGTCACCGAGGGCGTCATCGCCGCCGTCGAGCAGGCGCTGAACGACCACGAGCTCATCAAGGTGAAGATCAACGAAGGTCCGGAAGGCCGCCACGAAGGCGCTGACCGCATCGCCGAGGCCACCGGCGCGGAGCTCGCGCAGCTGCTGGGCCGCACCGCCCTCTTCTTCAAGCGCCGCAAGCAGAAGTCCCGCTTCGAGGACGTCCTCAAGGGCCCGCACGAGCCCCGTCCGGCCCCCAAGGCGGACGAAGAGAAGAAGCCCCGCCGCCGCTAAGTCGCACCGTTTTTCCAGAGCTCTCGGGGAAATCAGGTCGGCGCGAGCATTTTGTCCGGGTCCGAGGGCCGCCGGGCCCTCGTACCGGGTTCGAAATGCCCCTACGCTGGGGGTCTTCCCCCCGCGGAGGTGACGTGCAGACACCCTCGTCCTCCCCTTCATCCGCTCCTGGCTGGCACGACCTGCTGATGCATCACCTGGAGCCACTGCTGGGTGACTTCACCGCCAAGATGGCCATCCACACCGCCGCGCTGCGAGCCCTCAAGCGCCCACCCGAACAGGTAGGCCTGCAGGACGTGCCGCAGGTGCTGGAGGGCCTCAAGCCCATGCTCAACGTCTTCATCGGCGCGCTGCGCACGACGAACACGCTCACGGAGATTTCGAAGGCCATGGAGAAGCTGCGATGACCGCCCCCCGTCCCTCTTCGGGTCGCGCGACCAGGAAGGTGGCGCCCTGGCTGGGCGCCGTCGCGGTGCTCCAGCTCGTGCACCTGGGCGCGGTGGCCACGTCCTTCCCGGACGCGCACCGGCTGGCGCTCGTGGGTGACGTGGCGGGCTGGACCGTGGGCCTGCTCGCGGTGCTGGGCACGGCGGCGGCGGCGCTGTCATTCGGCGCTGGCGACTACCTGCGTCGCGTGTGGGGGCTGCTGACGGCGGGCGCGGTCCTGTCGCTCGTCAGCACGGCCCTGCGCAGCTACTGGATGCACGCGGTGCCGGACGTGCCGTTCACGGAGTCGCCGCTGTTGCCCGTGCGCATGGGCGTGGTGGTGCTGGCGAACGTGAGCACGACTTTCGCGCTGGTGCTGCTGTCGCGCACGTACCGGCAGTCGGGCCTCCAGCCGCCGCCCAGCCCCCGCGCGACGCTCCTGTGGGCGGTGGCGGCGGTGGCGGCGGTGGCGGTGGGTGGGCCGGCGCTCATCGCGGCGGTGGGGCACCTGGGCCAGGGCTTCGCGGCCATGTGCACGGCGGTCATCGCGCTGGCGTCCACGCTGGCGGACATGACGACCATCCTGCTCGTCGCCCCCATCCTCCGCGTCGCGTACATGCTGCGAGGCGGGCGGCTCGCCTGGGTGTGGTGGGCCATGGGCGTGTCCGGCGCGGTGTGGCTCTTCTACGACGCGCGCGAGTGGCTGGCGCCGCTGCTGCCCGGCAACCCCGCCGAAGCGGTGGAGCTGCTGCGCACGCTGCGCACCTCGGGGCTCGCGATGCTGGGGCTCGCCGGGTGGTTGCAGCGCTCGGCGCTCGCGTCGGCCCAGCGCGAGCCACGCGCCGAGGTCGCCCTCCCCACCGCCTGACCCGGCCCGCAGCGTCGCGCTGACGCACGTGGCCACGGCCCGCTCCCTGTCCGGAGCGGGCCGTTCTATTTTCCAGGGAGCGCGGGGCTGGAGGAGACTGGGGCCTCCCCGTTTCCGCCCAGGAGGCTCCACGCCCATGCGACTTTCCCCGCGGTCCCTGCTGTTGGTCACGTGTCTGCTGGCGGGCTGCCGGACGGCGCGAGAGGCACCGTCGACGCCCGCGAAGGCGGACTGCGGTCCGGTGATTCCCGGCATGGAGGCGGTGCTCAAGCCCGCGGCCTTCGTCGTGCTGGGGGAGATCCACGGCACGCAGGAGGCGCCGGCCTTCGCGGCGCGGCTGCGTGTCACGCGGCGGCGGCGGGCCAGCCGGTGCGGCTGGCGCTGGAGCTGCCGGTGCTGACGGAGGACGGCTTCCCGGCGGAGCGCGTGGCGGAGCTCGTCTCCAGCCGCTACGTGCCGTCGCTGTCGCGCGGAGGCCCGGATGCGCCCGCGACCCTCTTCGCGCTCGCCGCCGCGCGCGACGACCGCCTGGGCGCGACGCGAGGCAAGGGCGCCTACGACGTGCGCCTGGACGGGCTCGCGCGCCGGATGGCCGCGCAGGGCGGCAAGCACAAGGAGGACGCGGTCAAGGTGGTGGCCGTGCGCGCGCTGCGCGACCGCGTGATGCGGCTCATCGACGAATGCCGCCACATCCCCCAGGAGGCCCCGGCCGCGGAGTCCGTCGCCGCGTGGTGGAAGGTGGTGGAGCGGCTGGGCCTGCTCGACTCCGCGGGGCCCCTGGAGGCGAAGGAGGCCGGCACGCTGGGCGCGCGCATCGAGGACGCGAGGGCCCGGGACGACGCGGCGCTCGCGGCCTTCCGCCAGCGGATGGAGGCGCTGCTGCGCTCGCTGCGCGCCGTGGGCGGAGGCCCCCGCGATCACCCGGCGCGTGCTGGGCCGGTGGCTCGCGGACGCGCTGCGCGACGTGCACCTGCCCGCGCGAGGCCCCTCCACGGGCGCGGTGGAGGTGCTGGACTGGCGGACGTACCGGGCCGCACCTTCCGCCACCTCTTCGTCGCCGGACTCACGGAGGGCCGGCTCCCCGGACGGGATGCTCCGTCGCCGCTCCTGGGGGACGCGGAGCGCGTGGCGCTCAACCAGCACCTGACCCGCGACGTGTTCCGCCTCACCGGCGGCGAGTTCGACGACCGCGCGCCCTGGCGCCTCACCGAGGACCGGCTGCTCTTCGCCAGCGCGCTCGCGGCGGCGGAGGGGACGCTGAGCCTGTCGTTCGCGGTGAAGGCCGCGGGCGGGCAGGAGCAGGTGCCGTCCGCGTTCCTGGAGGAGGTGCGCAGGCTCACCGGCCACAAGTGGGCCACGCGCACGCTGCCTCCGGTGCTGCCGCTGGACGAGGTGCTCACGCCGTCGGAGCTGCGGCGCACCGTGGCGCTGGAGGCGCTGGCGGGCCTGGCGTTCCCCAACTTGCGCGTCACGGAGCCGGACCCCGCGGGACAGCTGCTCAAGGACCGCTTCGGCACGGACGACTGGTTCCGCACCGCGCGAGAGCTGGCCCACATGGAGGCCGCGCGCCTGCGCTTCTTCGGCCGGAAGGACGAGCTGCCCGGCGAGTTCACCGGCGGCGTGCAGGGCCCGGCGTTGGAGCAGAAGCTGCGCGAGACGTTCCACTTCGGCCTGGAGCGTCCGCTGTCCGCGAGCGCCCTGTCGAAGTTCGGCAACTGCGGCTTCCAGGGCTTCATCGCGTACGGCCTGAAGGTGGCCGAGCCCGTGGTGGCCAGCGAGGAGTTCGACGCCCGGGGCCGCGGCACCTTCTGGCACCGCGTGATGGAGGAGGTGTTCCAGGCGCTCAAGGAGAAGAAGCTCCTGGGGCAGGCGCCGGAGGACATCCCCGACGACGTGCTGGAGAAGGCGGTCAAGAAGGCCAGCCGTCACTTCGCGGAGCTCAACCACGTGGGCCACCACGAGCTGTGGAAGCTCGCGGGCGAGAAGGCCCACGCGATGGTCCGGCGCATCCTCACGGATCAGCGGCGGGGCCTGCCCTTCGACCCGCTGGTGCCGGAGGGCTTCGAGCTGCGCTTCGGCCCGGCCGCGGAGGACAAGCGCTGGAGCGACGTGAAGCTGATGGTGGCGGAGGACGCCATCGTCTTCGAGGGGCAGATCGACCGGCTGGACACGGCCGGCACGGAAGTGGGCGTCATCGACTACAAGACGGGCCGCCTGGACAAGCGCACGCTGAAGGAGAACCTGCTGCGCTCCGACTTCCAGCTCCCGCTCTACCTCTACGCCGCGCGCGTGGCCGGCCACGTGGGCGCGAAGAACGCGGCGTGGTTCTCGCTGCGCACGGGTGACGCCATCCACCTGTCCTCGGTGCTGCCGCCCGCGGAGCTGGAGGACCTGCTGTCCACCGACCCGGAGGTGCGCCAGCGCGTGGCGGAGGCCGCCGGCCTCAACCTGCCCAACGCGGTGGAGGACCTGGTGCGGCGCTTGCGCAAGGGTGACTTCCCGGCGCGGCCCAACGACTGCGGCAAGTGCGGCTACCGCGCGGTGTGCCGCATCACCGAGCGCCGCATCTCCGACGAGGGGAGCGGATGAGCGACCCCGCGCCCCACATGCTCGCGCTGGAGAAGAACCTGGCCCTGATGGCGGGTGCCGGCGCGGGCAAGACGTACAGCCTGGTGACGATGACGCTGCACCTGTTCGCGGGAGCGCGGCAGGCGGAGCCGCTGCGGCCCTCCCGGCTGTGCATGCTCACGTTCACGGACAAGGCCGCCGCGGAGATGCGCAAGCGCGTCCGCGAGCGCCTGGACGCGCTGGCCCAGGGAGACGTGCCGCCCGACGCGGAGAAGGACCTGCGCGCGTCGCTCGCGAGGCTGGAGCGCCCGTTCCCCACGCAGGACGCCTGGCGCAAGGTGCGCGAGGAGCTGGGCGCCGCGACGGTGGGCACGTTCCACTCGCTCTGCGGTCAGTTGCTCCGCCGCGCGCCGCCCGCGGTGGGCATCGATCCCGCCTTCGAGGTGCTGGACGAGCTGGAGGCCGCGGGCCTGCTGGAGGACGTCACCGAGCGCGTGGTGCTGGACGCGCTGGAGGGCGGCGACGCCCGCGTGCGCGAGCTGTGCGCGGAGCTGGGCTTCTCCGGCTCCGGGTTCTCCGACGGCCTCGTGGCCGCGCTGATGGACGTCTACGGCAAGCTGCGCGAGGAGGGCCTCAAGGCCGCCACGGCGCGCGTGGGCGACGGCGTGGCGGACAAGGCGCAGCTCGAAGCGCTCATCGAGGACAGCCGCCGCCTGTGCCTGGAGGCCCGCGCCCAGGACACCAAGGGCGAGTGGAGCACCCTCCTGAACGCGTGCGAGCCCCCGCTGAAGGGGATGACGCCGGACACGTTCATGCAGCCGGGCCACTTCCCGACGCTGCGCAACGTGCTGCTGTCGGAGCCGCGCAACCTGGTCAACCTGCGCAAGGGCGCGGGCGCGTGCCTGAAGGAGCTGCTCTGGAAGGTGAAGGGCAAGAGCGACGGCTCCGTGCGGCGGCTGGAGGATGCCTATGCCGCGTGGCGCACGGCACCGTTCGAAGCGACCTTCCGCGACCTCTTGAGCCAGGTGGAGGCCCGGCACGACGCGGAGCTGACCCGGCGCAACGTGTTCGACTTCACCTCGCTGCTGGTGAAGGCGCGCGACCTGCTGCGCGACCATCCGGAGTTCCGTCAGCAGGTGCAGGAGCGGCAGGGCGCGCTGCTGGTGGACGAGTTCCAGGACACCAACCGGCTGCAATTGGAGCTGGTGCTGCTCTTGTCGGAGCAGCGCGAAGGCGGCCCACGCGAGCTGGCTCCGGACGCGGACCTGGTGGCCGCGCTGCCGCTGGAGCCCGCGTTCCTGTGCGCGGTGGGCGACCGCAAGCAGTCCATCTACGAGTTCCGTGGCGCGGACGTGTCCGTGTTCAAGGTCCTGGCGGACAAGATCGAAGCCGAGGGCGGCATGCGCGGCTTCCTCCAGAACAACTACCGCTCGCTGCCGGGCGTCCTGTCCTTCTTCAACCGCGCGTTCGCCGGGCTGCTGGTGGCGAAGGAGGCGACGCCCCGTCCCTTCGAGGTCGTCTACGAGCCCCAGACGGACGACCTGTCCCCCACGCGCCCGGAGCTGGCCGAAGGGCCCGTGGTGGAGCGGCTCACGTTGCCGGAGGCCGACACCGCTCCGGAGCTGCGCGAGTACGAAGCGGACGCGGTGGCCCGAAGGCTGCGGGTGATGCTCGCGCCGGGCGCTCCGCCGACGGTGATGGCGGAGGACAGGAAGGGCCTGCGTCCCGCGCGCGGCGGCGACGTGGCCATGCTCTTCCGGACCTTCACGCACCTGGAGGAGTACCGGCAGGCGTTGATCCGCCACGGCGTGCCGCACCGGGTGCTGCGCGGCCGGGGCTTCTACGGGGCCCAGGAGGTGCGCGACCTCGCCTCGCTGCTGGCGCTGCTCGCGGACGCGGACGACGCGCTGGCGTTCGCCGCGGTGCTGCGCTCGCCGCTGGTGGGCCTGTCGGACGCGTCGCTGTTCCGGCTCGCGGGGGACCTGCCGCTGTCGCTCGGCTCGCCCCGGCTGGTGGATCCGGAGGTCCGCGCCGCCATGAGCGCGCGAGAGCAGTCGCGGCTCGCGCGCTTCCTGGAGCTCATCCCCGTGCTGCAGCGGGAGCGTGACCGGCTGGGCGTGCATGCGCTGCTGCAAGCGGCGTTGGAGGCGACGGGGTACCGCGAGGCGCTGGCGGGCTCGCCCTACGCGGAGCAGGCGAGCGCCAACGTGGAGAAGCTCCTGTCGCTGGCGGCGCGCAGGGACGAGCGCGGCACGGGAGGCTGCGTGGCCTTCGCGCGCGAGCTGCGCCAGCTGGCGGACTCCGACCCCAACGAGGCGCAGGCGGACCTGCTGGATGAAGGGGATCCGCGCGCCGTGCAGCTGCTCACCATCCACCGCGCCAAGGGCCTGGAGTGGCCCGTGGTCGTGGTGCCCGGCATGGGCGGCCGCCGGCGCACCACCTCCGCCCGGGCGTACTTCGAGCGGTCCTTCGGCCTGGCCCTGCGGCCCTGGATGCCGGACTCGCTGGACACCTTCACCTCCGAGCGCTTCGAGGCCGTGCGCGCCGAGCTGAAGGCCCGCGAGGACGCCGAGTACCTGCGCCTGCTCTACGTGGCCCTCACCCGCGCGAAGGACCTGCTCGTGCTGTCGGGCGGCGAGGAGAAGCGCGCGGGCACCGATACGTGGTGGCACCGCGTGGACCGCCGGCTGGACGCGGATCCGGACCTGCGGGCGCTCGCCCTGGACGTGGACGTGGAGCAGCTGCCGCCCCCCGCGGATCCGGAGCCGCCCACGCAGGAGCAGCTCGAAGCGGCGCGGATCCGCATCGAGTCCGCGCTGGATCGCATGTCCGACGAGGCGCTCGGAGCCGCAGCCGCGCTGTTCACCGACGCACCGGCGGTCGCCACCGCGCGCGCGGTCCAGGACTTCCTCACATGCCCGCGCCGCTACCACCACCTCCACCGGCTGGGGCTCCCCGTCGGCTCCGAGCCCTGGGAGGCCCCGGCGCGCGCCGCGCCCCTCTTCCTTGAAGCCGACGGCTGGCTGCCCGTGGAGCGTCCGGACCAGCTCGTCACGCGGCTCTTGCGCGAGGTGGACCTGTCGCTCGCGGGGCCGGACGCGGAGGCCTCCGAGCGGCGCGCGCACCTGGAGAACCTGCTGCGGACCGCGGGCCGGGAGCCGGAGGAGGACGACCTGGGCGGCGTGCTGTCCACCGTGGAGCGCTTCCTGGGCACGACCTTCGCGCGCCAGCTCGCGGCGGCGCCCGCGTCCTCCATCCACCGGGGCCTGGACTTCGTGCTGGACCTGGACGACGGCGCCAGCGTGGAGGGGGCGGTGGACCTGCTCTGGGAGTCGCCGGACGGCGAGGCCGTGGCGGTGCTCCTGCGCCCGGGCGCCCGCACCCCTGGGCCCGGCCGCGTGCGCTCATGAGTTGACGGCCCTGCGCCTGGCGGCGGCCCGGATGGTGCGTGACGGGGTGCCGGTGCGGGTGGGCGTGGCCTTCCTGGGGGACGCGTCCCCGGAACCGGAATTCCTCCCGGCCGGATCCGCCGACGCCGGGGCGGTGCGCCGGCTGGCCGAGGGCGTCCGGGCCCTGGCCCAGGCGGAATCCACCGGGACCTGGCCGGGGTGGGACAAGGCAGCCTGCCAGGCCCTTCACTGCGGCTTCGCGGAACACTGTCACCCGGCCCCTCCCGCGTGCTAAGCGGCGGGCACCATGCCGAACGTCGTCGTCATCGGAGCGCAGTGGGGAGATGAGGGGAAGGGCAAGGTCGTCGACCTTCTCACCGAGCACGCCCAGGTGGTCGTCCGTTTCCAGGGCGGCAACAACGCGGGCCACACGCTGGTGGTCGGGGGGCAGAAGACCGTCCTGCACCTGATCCCCTCGGGCATCCTTCACCCGGGCAAGACGTGTGTCATTGGCAACGGGGTGGTGGTGGATCCCGCCGTCCTCGTCGGAGAGATCGACGCGCTCAAGCCGCGCGGCTTCCTCAAGGATGACGCGCAGCTGCTCATCTCCGACAACGCCCATGTCATCTTCCCCTGGCACAAGCTGCTGGACAGCTTCCGCGAGAAGGCCCGCGGAGGCAGCGCCATCGGCACCACGGGGCGGGGCATCGGTCCTGCCTATGAAGACAAGGTCGCCCGCCGGGGCATCCGCGTGCGCGACCTGCTCCACCCGGAGCGGCTGCGCCGCCGCATCGACGAGCGCCTGCCCGCCGCGCTGGAGGAGCTCAAGGACCTCTGCGCCCAGGCCGGCGTGGACGTGCCGCGCCTGGAGACGCCGCAGGTGCTGGCGGAGTTCTCCGCCCTGGGAGACCGGCTGCGCCCCTACGTGCACGACGTCTCCCTCTTCCTCTCCGAGCAGGTCCGCCGCGGCGCCCGCATCCTCTTCGAGGGCGCGCAGGGCACGCTCCTGGACGTGGACCACGGCACCTACCCGTTCGTCACCAGCTCCAACTGCGTGGCGGGCAACGCCGCGGTGGGCTCGGGCCTGGGGCCCACGGCCATCGACAAGGTGATGGGCATCAGCAAGGCGTACACCACGCGCGTCGGCGGAGGCCCGTTCCCCACGGAGCTGAGCGACGAGCTGGGGGACCGGCTGCGCAAGGTGGGCGACGAGTTCGGCGCCACCACGGGCCGCCCGCGCCGCTGCGGCTGGCTGGACGGCGTGGTGCTGCGCTACGCGGTGCGCGTCAACGGCCTCTGGGGCCTGGCGCTCACCAAGCTGGACGTGCTCAGCGGCATCAAGACGCTCAGCATCTGCAACGCGTACGAACTGGACGGCCAGCGCGTCACGGAGCTGCCCGGTGACTACGAGGACCTGGCGCGCGTGAAGCCCATCTACGAGTCGCTGCCCGGCTGGGATGAGAAGCTCGCGGGCGTGCGCACCTTCGACGAGCTGCCGGAGGCCGCCAAGCGCTACGTGCGCCGCGTGGAAGAGGTCAGCGGCGTGCCCGTGGTGTGCGTCTCCGTGGGCGCCGACCGCGGCGAGACGGTGCTCCTGCAGAACCCCTTCCGCAGCTAGGGAGGACGCAGGCCGAAGTGGTCCTGGCCCGCCGGGGGCCAGGACGGGAGAGGGACATGGTTCGCACGCGCAGGTTCCAGCTCGGGGTCTCGGCGGTGGTGTGGCTTGGCACGATGGCGGTGCCGGCCCAGGCGCAGGTGCACCCCCCGGCCTCCGAAGCGAAGCCCGCAGCCCCTGCCGCGCGTGCGCCGGGCCCGGCCACCGACACGAAGCCCGGCCCCGCGGAAGCCGCGCCCCAGCGCACGTCGCAAGCGGTGCTGGCGGCCACGCGGATCCGCGACGGGGACGCGCTGATGCGCGAGCGGCGCTACCGCGAGGCCGCCTTCGCCTTCCTCGACGCGGAGCACGCGGCCCCGGATCACGTGGAAGCCCGCTTCAAGCTGGGCAACGCGCTGGCCGTGCTCGGCTACTACGCGCGCGCCATCGAGGAGTGGGAGACCGCGTCGCGCCTCACCCAGGACGCGGCCATCCGCCAGAGCGCGCAGGACAACATCACCCGGGCGCGCGTGAAGCAGGCGGAGGCCGGTGCGTCGCCGCAGGCCGCGGGGCAGCCGCCGGGCTCGGGGCCGGTGGCGGACACGACGCGGGTCCAGGCCCGCCGCGCCTACGAGCAGGGCGTCCAGCACATCGGCCAGCGCGCCTACGCGCCCGCGCTCCAGACGCTGACCCAGGCCCTGCAGCAGGAGCCGCTCCTGACCGTGGCGTACATCGCGCGGGGCAGCGCCAACATCGGGCTGCGGCGCTACGCGGAGGCCGCGGCGGACTACCAGTTCGCGCTGAAGCTGGAGCCGGACTCGGCCTCGCCGCTGTACGGCCTCGCGGAGGCGTACCGCGCGCTGGGTCGCAACCTGGAGGCCCGCGAGCTCTACGAGCGCTACGCCCGCTCCACGGCCCCGGACGTGCGCCCCGAGCTGAAAGAGGAGTCCCGCCAGAAGGCCGAGCGCCTGCGCTGACCGCCTGCCTGGTGGCCAGACGAGCACCATCCGAGGGGCTGTCCGGCCCACTATTTTGAAGGGCATGGACGGACGCGATCCGACGGTGGAGGGGAAGCAGTCGCAACAGGTCTTTCGCCCTCGCAAGGTGCTCGCCGCGCTGATGGCGGCGGCAGGCCTGTTATGGCTGGGCGTCTTCGCCTGGCTGTTCCACTTCGACGGCGTGCCGTTGAAGACGTTCCTGTCCGCGGCCTTCTTCGTCGTCTTCTTCGCGGTGGCCGTCGCCTACTACGGCCGCACCCGCATCGAGGTGGACGCCCGAGGCATCACCTGCCGCGGCATGGTGCGCACCCGGCGCTTCTCCTTCGCGGACATCCGCAAGCTGGACGTCCTCCCCGGGCCGGTGACGGTCTACGCCATCCGGGGCAGCAAGGGCTTCGTGCACTTCACCAGCTTCTTCCGTCACCACCGGTACCTGGCCCGGCTCCTGGTGGAGCGCGCGGGCCTGTCGCCCCTGCCGGCGTAGCGCGCCCCGCGTCAGCCGGCCGCCGCCGCCAGCACGGCGGCGACGAGCAGGGCACCCAGGGCCAGCGCGACGGCCCCGGTGATGAGCCACCCCTCCCGCCGCCGTGGCTTCCCTTCGGGAGGCCGCGGCGTTTCCGTTCCAGCCAGCACCTCCACGGCGGCCACCGGCGGAACCACGGGCGGGGCCTTCCCTGAGGCCTCATCGAACGCCGCCTGGAAGCGGAGCAGCGAGCGCCCCAGCTCCACGACGTCCCCGTCCGTCAGCGGCCCGGGGGCCTCCAGGCGCACGCCATTGAGGAACACGCCGTTGGGCGTCCCCAGGTCCTCCAGCACGAAGGCCGAGTCCTCACGGCGGATCCGCGCGTGCATCCGGGACACGGCCCGGTCGCGCAGCCGCAGGGCCACGCCGTCGCCCCGGCCGATGTCCGTGCACGCCTCCGCGAGCGCATGACTGCGGCCCACGTCCAGTCCGGTGAGGCAGGTGAGGGTGGCGGCGCGGGACGGCGGGGCTTCCGCATCCGTCAGCAGGCCCTTGAGCACCGCGACCGTGCCCACGCCGCGCTCGGGGGCGCTGGGCTCGGCGAGCACGCGCAGGCACATGCCGTCCGGCAGGCCCAGCACTTCACCGGGCACCACCAGGCGCGACACGCCGGGCAGCACGCGCACCGCGTTCACGGTGAAGCTGCGCACGGCCTCCACCATGAGCCGGCCGGAGTCGATGCGCAGGGTCAACAGCCCGGGAGGCAGGCCCTCCAGGTGGATGTGATCCTCCGGGCCACCGCCCAGCAGGTGGTGGCCCTCGGTCAGCTCGAACGGGGTGGGGGTGCCCAGGTGCTCGAATTCGAAGCGCATGCGGACGCCCGGCAGCAAGCGTCACGCCTGCCACCGGACGTCGCGTTTTCGCGAGGTTGCCCCCAGGCTCCCATCCATCCCCGGCCTCCCAGGTCCGGAGGCCGGGACGGCGGGGCCCCTGGGCGCTGTCTAGAAGGTGGCACCCAGGTTGATGGTGCCCACGTAGCGGCCGCCGCTGCTGAACGTCTCGTCGCTGCCCAGGTCCACGTCGGACGGCGGCACGGTGAGGGCGAACTCCTGGTCGAACAGGAAGTTGTAGTTCACGCGCGCGTCCGCGGTGAAGCTGCCCAGGTGCAGGCGCAGGCCCGCGCCCACCGGCACGTTGCCCACCGTGTCGTCCTGGAAGCCCGGCGCCAGGGCGCGCACGTTGTAGCGGCTCAGGCCCACGCCGCCCATGATGTACGGCTGGAGGGGCGTGGCCGTCAGGCCCACCGTCACCGCCGCCTGCGCGCCGTTGCGCACGATGTCCGGCCCGTTGGCGTTCGTCGCCAGGACGCTGCCGGTGTTGAACTCGCTGATGGCGCCCGTGTAGCCCAGCTCGAGGCCGAGCACGTTCGTGGGCTTGATGGCCACGGTCACGCCGTAGGCCAGGCCTGGATCAATCTGGTCGCGGAGCCCGCTGGTGTAGCCCTCCACACCACCGCCCACGAGGAACGTCAGGCCGCGCATGTCCGCGGACCTGCGCAGCTCCGTCGAAGCCGCCTGAGCGGAGCCCGCCACCAACACCGCTACCGCCGCCGTACCGGCCAACAATCCCTTGCTCATGTGGTCCCCTCTCTGTGTTGGACCGAAAAGTGGGGTGTACCTTCGTCCATGCCAAGCGGGCTCCGTGGGCCCGCTGGCTCGGCCGCCCTCCCTTGCGGACGGGTGGCCCCTGCACGGGAAAGGCGGTGTCCCGGGCGCGGAAGAGCGCTTCCACGAAGACGGGGAAGGGTAGACTCCGCGCCTTCGATGCGCCTCCGCTCCCTTGCCCTCGTCCCGCTGCTGTCCTCCGTCCTGCTCGTCGCCGGTGCGTGCCGCGATGAGCAGGCCGGCCCCGCCCACCGCGCGCCCAGGCTGCCCGCGCCCACGACGCCGCGGACGCTCGACGCGGCGCCGGAGGGGCTGACCTTCAGGAGCGGCGCCACCTTCGCGGGCGGCGCCATCGTCTACCTGGGCTCGCGCGTGACGCCGGAGCGGCCCACGCCGGGGCAGCCCGTGCGGCTCGCGCACTACTTCCGTGCCGTGCGCCCGCCGCCGCAGGGCTTCCACTTCTTCGTGCACGTGGTGGAGCCGGACAGCGGCCAGATGCTGGCCAACGCGGATCACGAGTTCCAGGACGGGGCCGCGCCGCTGGAGACCTGGCCCGTGGGCAAGGTGCTGGAGGACGTGCACACCGTCGCCATGCCCACCGTGCCCGCCCGCGTGGTGCTGGGCTTCTGGCGCGGCGACGAACGGCTCTCCGTGGATGATCCGCGCGTGCACCCGGGCGACAACCGCGTGCGCGGCCCGCTCCTGGGCGGTGAGCCTCCCTCGCTTCCGGAGTACACCGTCACGCGCGTGAAGAAGGCGCCGGTGCTCGACGGCGCGCTGGACGACGAGGCCTGGAAGGGCGCGAAGCCGGTGACGCTCGTGGGCAGCTTCGACGGCCGGCCCGGACGGCTGCGGACGCAGGCCCGCCTCGTCTACGACGACGCGAACCTGTACGTGGCCTTCGACGTGGAGGACCCGGACCTCTGGGGCACGCTGCGCAACCGCGACGACTCCATCTACGAGCAGGAGGTCGTGGAGGTGTTCCTCGACGCCAACGCGGACGGGCGCACGTACAACGAGCTGGAGGTGTCCCCCCACAACGTCATCTTCGACGCGTACTTCCCCGCGCGGCGCCAGGGCATGGACCTGTCGTGGGACTCAGGGATGAAGACGGCGGTGAAGGTGCGCGGCACGCTGGACGACGCGTCCGACCGCGACGAGGGCTGGACGGTGGAGCTGGCCATCCCGTTCAACCGGCTCGCGGAGGTGCCGCACATCCCGCCCCAGCCGGGCGAGCGCTGGCGCTTCAACCTCTACCGGTTGGAGCACCACGACCGCCGGCAGGTGGAAGGCCAGGCCTTCTCCCCCCTCTTCATCGGTGACTTCCACGCCCTGCCGCGCTTCGCGTGGCTCGTCTTCCAGTAGGCGGGCGGGTCAGGCGTGGGGTGAGATGTCCCACGGCGCGTCCGCGACGGAGCGCTCGGCTGGATCGCCCAGGAAGCGCACGAAGCCCCGGGACTCCAGCGTGTCGACGAGCTCCTCGGCTTCCAGTTCGGAGAACTGGTTCTCCCTCATGTCGAGCAGCATGTCGCGCATGAGGGACTTGCCGCGCAGGTAGCCCACGGGCTCGCCCGGTCCAAGTCGGGACTTCAGGTCGGCGGTGAGTTTCCGCAGATCAAGGTCATCGGAGATCATCACCACTCAAGGTGGGCCTGCCCCCCACTCCCGGCAACGGGGAGGGGTGCGGAATCCGGACGCGGCAGGAAGGACACCAGCCGGACGTCCTGACCGTCGCTCTCCAGGGTGATGGCGCCGTCCTGGTCGGTGCGCCAGCACTCGGTGCCCAGGGCGCGGTAGCGCGCCTCCACCTCCGGATGGGGGAAGCCGAAGCGGTTGCGCCGGCCCACGCAGAAGACCGCGTGACGTGGCCGCGTGCGCTCCAGGAGCGGCGCGGTGGACGACGTGCGCGAGCCATGGTGCGGCACCTTCAACACCGTCACCGGCCCCAGCGCCTCCTCGAGCGCGGCCTCGCCGTCCGCCTCCACGTCGCCGGCCAGCAGCACGGTGACGTCGCCATGGCGCACGCGCAGCACCACGCTCCGGTCGTTCGCGCCCTCCATCAACTCCCGGTCCACCGGAGGCCCCAGCACCTCCAGCGTCGCCTCACCCAGGGCGAACGCGGGCTGCCCCACCTGCACCTCCTCCACGAGGGCGCCCTTCGCCGCCGAGACGATGCGCCGGGACAGCGGCCCCTCCGCGCTCCCCGCGGACAGCCACAGGCGTTCGGTGGGCACCTGGGCCAGGGTCGACACGAGCCCGAGCGCATGGTCCGGATGCGGATGGGAGAGCACCGCGAGGTCCAGCCGCGACACGCCCTCGGCCTTGAGGAAGGGCAGCACGAACCGCTCCCCGGTGTCCGCGCCCTCCGGGACGCCGCCCGCATCCACCAGCGCATGGTGCCCCCGGGAGCGCAGCACCACCGCATCCCCCTGGCCCACGGAGAGGAAGGTGATCCGCAGCGCCGGCTCCGGAGTGAGCACGGGCAGCAGCAAGGCCCCCAGCACCGCCCCCGGGACGAGCACGCCCAGCCATCGCCAGCGTCCCGCGCCGAGCGCCCAGCCTCCCAATCCCAGCGCGTACGCCCCGCCAAGCCACGGTCCCAGCCCCGGCACCTCCACCGCCGCGAAGGGTACGGCCGCGAAGCCCCGCGTCAGCATGAGCAGGAGCTCCGAAGCCCAGGCCCCCGCCCACAGCACCGGCGTCGCCACGACAGGCGCCACGACGAACAGGGCCGCGCCACCCGCCGCGAGCCCGGTGAGCAAGCCGCACAGGGCAGGGCGACGATGTTGGACACGAGCCCCGCCAGGCTCACCCGGCCGAACGCCGCCGCCACCACGGGCAGCCCCACGAGCGTCGCCGCCGCGCTGGCGCACAAGGTCTGCGCCACCGTCTCGCGCGCCTGGCCGGCCCATCGCCTCAGCCGCCGGGGCTCGGACGGATCCGGCGAGGGGAGGCGCAGGGCCTCGCGCAGCGCGGGTGACAGCAACACCAGTCCCAGCACCGCGAGGAATGACAAGCGGAGCGACAGGTCCACGACGCTGGAGGGCGTCCAGGCCACCAGCACCAGCGCCGCGAGCGACAGTCCATTGAGTCCGTCCGCGCGCCGCCACAAGGCCAGCCCCAGCAGCACCGCCGTGGCCATCACCGCCGAGCGCACCGCGGGCGCCTGGTTGCCCGTGAAGAGCACGTAGGCCCAGACGAAGGGCACCGCCGCCGGGGCCGCCCACCGGCGCGCCTCCAGCGTCCG
>NZ_JBKGHJ010000155.1:0-16508 GCF_046520365.1 Corallococcus sp. 4LFB | reverse complement strand
CTGGGCCACTGGGCGCGGCCGGGACGGGACACCTGCACCGGGGCCGGCGGCTTCTGGGCGGCCTCGCGGCCCACGCGGGCCACCTCCAGCACGGCTTCGCGCAGGGCCTCCAGGTGCGGGGCCACGGGCGTGTCCTCGCTGGGGGCGTTCGCCTGCGCGGCGGCCTGCACCACCGCGTCGCGCACGGAGCCCAGCTGCTCCTCGATGGCGCCCAGCTGTCCGGTGACGCGCGCCACGGGGTCGTCCTCCTTGCCCCCCATGCGCTTCACGCGGGCGAAGCCCTGCTTGATCTCCTCCCAGCGCTTCGCCTTCTCCGGCGTCAGGCGCCCGCGCATCTCCTGGAGCTTGAGCAGGTTCTGCTCCGCCGCCGTGGTGAGCGTCTGGGATTCGCCCTGGTAGTGGTCGTCGATGCGGCGCTCCAGCTCGTCGTCCGTCATCGCGGAGACGACCTTCTCCGCCAGCTTGCCCATGTTGCGGTAGCTGCCCTGCAACTTGAACGGCGGCTCCGTCCGGAAGCGCTCGTCCTGCGCGGCGGACGCGATGTACTGGAGGTTCACCTTGAGCAGCACCTGCTGCACGCGGAACAGCCGCTGGAAGACGGCGATGATCTCCTGGAGCTCCGCCGCCGCGTAGCCGTGCTTCAGCTCGCCGGAGGGGACGTCCTCGCCCTTCGCCATCCGGATGAGGCGGTGCACGTCCTGCGGATCGCGCGTGGCCAGCGGCGCCAGCACCGGGTTGGAGGTGAGCGCGTTCTCCAGGTAGCTGAGGGCGAACAGCTCCTCCTTGCCGTCCAGGATGTCGCCCAGGTTGTACGTGTCCGCGCGGTTGGCGAGCATGTCCGGGATGCGGAAGCGCTCGCCCGTCTCCGTGTACGGGTTGCCCGCCATCACCACGCAGAACTTCTTGCCGCGCAGGTCATACGTGCGCGTCTGGCCATTCCAGACACCCTCCACGCGGCGCTGGCCGTCGCACAGGGAGATGAACTTCTGGAGCAGCTCCGGGTCCGTGTGCTGGATGTCGTCGAGGTAGAGCATCACGTTGTTGCCCATCTCGAAGGACAGGTTGATGCGCTCCACCTCCTGCCGCGCGGTGGCGTTGGGCGCCTCAGCGGGGTCCAGCGACTTCACGGCGTGGCCCAGCGCCGGCCCGTTCACCTTCACGAAGGTGAGGCCCAGGCGGCTGGCCACGTACTCCATCAGCGTCGTCTTGCCGTAGCCCGGCGGCGACATGAGCAGCAGCATGCCCATGCGGTCCGTGCGCTTGCCCTCGCCCGCCGCGCCCAGCTGCTTGGCCAGGTTCGCGCCGATGAGCGGCAGGTACACCTCGTCGATGAGCCGGTTGCGCACGAAGCTCGTGAGCACCTTGGGCGTCAGTTCCTCCAGCCGCAGCTTGCGCCGCTCGCGGTCCAGCAGGTCGCGCAGGTACGCGCGGTAGGCCACGTACGCGGGCACGCGCACCTGGCGGAACTCGCCCAGCCGCGCCAGGAACTCGTCCAGGCGCAGGGACAGCTTGCGGTCCTGGATGCGCGGGTGGCTGCCCAGCAGGCCCGTGGCCTCCGTGGCGGTGATGGCGCCCGCCGCGTCGCGGTCCAGCTTGCGCTCCGTGAGGAGCACCACCGCCGTCTCCAGCGCGACGTGGGCCGCCTCGCCCGGGCCGCCCTCGCGCTTCGCGAGGAACGCGTCCACCCAGGCGCGCGCGATGCGCAGGCGCTCCGGCAGGTTCTTCTCCAGGCCGCGCAGGTCGTCGTCGAACGCGGTGCGCGACCCGTGCCGGTCCAGGTGCGCGAGGAAGGCCTCCATCAGCGCCAGCGCCTCGCGGCTGGTGGTGAAGCGCGGGCGGTCCACCGCCAGCTCCTCCACGAGGTAGCGGCCCGCCTGCCGGCCCTCCGCGGGCGAAGCCGTGAGGCCATGCCCCTGGAGGAACGCGAGCACGCGCTCCCCCAGCTCGTCGCCCAGCGCCACCAGGTCGGAGCCGGTGTCGAACGCCTGCCGCAGCCGCGCCAGGCTCCGCGCGCGCCGGTGGAACACGCCCCGGAGCGTGTCGTCCCCGTCGAACGCCCAGTAGAGCGCGGCCCAGGCGCGAGGCACCGGGGCGAAGCGCAGCAGGCCCGCGCCCTGATGCAGCGCGAGCAGCTTCTCGAGAATGGCCGCCGCGTCCGCGTCGTGCACGCCGCGCTCGTAGCCCTCGTCGAAGCGGTCCGCCGCGTACGCGCGCACGCGCTCCAGGAGCTGCCCCTGCGCGCCGGCCTCGTACAGCGCCGCGGGCGTGAGGCCGCCCCTGCCCTCCTCCGCGTCCATCAGCAGCCCGGCGGCCAGGTACTCCGCGCGGTACACGTCGCGCGTCTCGGAGACCAGGTGCTGGTCCCAGAGCTCGCGGTACTTCAAGAGCTCCGGATCCTCCAGCTTCTGGGTGTAGTCGGAGCCGGTGAGCTGGAGGTACAGCGCGCCGTCGCGCGGCACCAGCGTCAGCTCCAGCGGCTGGGTGTTGACGTGGAAGCGGTAGGGCCCCAGCTTGATGAGCCCCTCGCCGCCCTCGAACAGGTCCTGCTTGTCGCGCAGCGCGCGCAGGGCGTCCTGCTTCGCGGACTTCACCCGCGACAGCACCTCATCCGCGCGGACGCTGTCCTGGAGCGCCAGCAGCTGCTCCGCCAGCTGCCGCAGCTTGAGGATCATCGCGTCGGACGCGAAGTAGGCGTTGAGCTCGTCGTCCGCCTTGAACGACTTCGCCCGGCGCTGCACGCCCTGGAGGATGCGCTCCGCCGCGCCGAAGAGGCCCGAGGCCCGGCGCTGCCGCTCGTCCACCAGCGCCTGCTTGCGCGCGCCGAAGGCCTCCAGCAGCTCCTCGCGCTTCTGGGTGATTTGACCCAGGAACTCGTCGAACTCGCCGAAGCGGCCCTCCAGCTCCTCCAGCAGCACGGTGAGCTTGGAGAGCGCCTCGTCGCACTTCTCCGGCGAGTCCGCCTGCGACAGCGCGTTCTCGATGCTCTGGCCCAGCAGCTTGAACTGCGCGCCGAACTCCGCGCGCTTCTCCCTGCCGGACAGCTCCTTGCGCTTCGCCTGGAGCCCCGCGCGCACGCGGTTCAGGCGGCTGAACAGCTCGGAGATGCCCTCGAGGATGCGGGCCCGCGCCAGCGGGTCGCCCACCTGGAGCCCGCCCACCACCTCGCCCAGGACCTCCAGGCCCTGGCCAGTGCGCTCCACGTCCTCGGCCAGCGGGGCCAGCTCCGCCGTCGTGGTCAGCGGCTCCAGCCGCTCCATCAGCCCGTCCAGCCGCGTGGCCAGGGGCTGGAGCGCCTCCCCCTTCTGGAGGAAGTCCACGCACGCGGTGCTCACCGCGTCGGACGCGGCCACCACCGCCTGCTCCAGGGCGTCCACGTGCCCCAGGTCCATGTAGCGCACGTCCTTCAGGGTGATCAGGTGCCCGCGGTGCCGGCGCAGGTCCGCCAGCGCGCGCATGAAGCCCTCCGCGTCCGTGAGCCCCTCTGGCTGCGCGTTGAGCAGCAGCGCCTCCTGCGCCTGCGAGGCCTGCGCGAGCGACTCCTCGGCGCGCTTGCGCATCGCGAGGACCTTCTCGAACTCGTCGATGATGAGCTCGGAGGTGCGGCGCAGCTGCTCGATGGGCTCCTGGAGCCCCACCTCCGCGTGGGACAGCCAGTAGTACGCGTCCAGCGCGCGCGTGGCCGCGGAGACCAGGTCCTCGTAGGTGCGGCGCGTGGGCTTGTCCGTCTTCGCCACGCGCGGCAGCGTCAGGGCGTCGCTGATGCCGCGCACCAGCTCCGCGTTGCCCACCTTGCCCAGGTAGCCCGGCGCCGGGGGCAGCTTCGCCGCGTGCTCGTCGGAGACGAACGGCGTCTGCCACACCTGCATGGGGTGCACGCGGGTGGGCTCCTGCGACGTGGCGCGGAACACCACCAGCCCGCCGTCCGCGAAGAGGCTCATGCCGTTCGCCTGCAGCGGCGTCTGCACCTCCTTGCGCACCAGGTTGTACGGGAAGAGCACGTAGGCGCCGTCGTCCCGGCGGTGGAAGACGTAGAGCACGTCCTCCCCGTTGGGCGAGCGCACGGCCTGGTGGAACTCCATGCCGTCGGACGCGCCGTCGAAGACCTTGTAGTCGCCCGTCTGGAGGTAGTAGCCGCCCGGGAAGACGATGCCCTGGTCCTCCGGCAGCCGCACGCAGGACTGGCCGATGGCGTCGATGCGCACCACGTGCTGGGTGCGCGAGTTGAAGACGAGGTAGCGGTACGCCTTCTCCCGGAACGGCAGGATGCGCAGGAGGATGAGGCCCCCCACCTGCGTCCAGGCGAACTCCGCGTCGTCCAGCGACTGGTCCGGGTCCTCCACCGGCTCGCTGTAGATGCCCCGGCCGGTGGCGGTGTTGTTCTCCACCTTGATGGTGAGGTCGCCCTTCACCGTCTCCACGAAGACCTGATCCAGCACGTTGACGTGCGGGTGCTGGCCCAGCACGTACTGCTCGCGCGAGGCCACCGTCCACTCGAAGTCGTGTGACGGCGGGTAGACGTGGTCGCGCTCGCCCTGGTTGTCCACGTAGGTGGCGCGGCCCTCCACGTCCACGTTGAAGCGGAAGACCTTGAGGTCGCGCGCGGACTGGCCCGTCTGGAACACCGCGAGCAGGCGCGAGTCCCGCCGCCGCAGCTGCAGCAGCTTCGCGTCCTTGTAGTACTTGTACAGCTCGCCAAAGTCCTTCACGAACCGGGGGTCCGCGAGGAAGCCGCCGGCCTCCGTGGGAGGCACGGCGGACAGGTCGAAGCCCTCGGCCGTCTTCTCGAAGCGGTGCAGCGAGAAGACGTCCGAGACGTTCGTCTCCTTCTTCAGGCCGATGAAGACGTTGTAGCCGAAGAGGAGGTACTTCCCGACGCTGACGATGTCGCGGGGGACGCAGTTGTTCTCCGTGCGCACCCGCTCGTTGCCGATGACGGTGAGTTCCGTGCCGCCGAACAGCGCCTTGCGCCGGGCGTTGAGGTCGTTCGCGCGGGTCGCCAGCGCGTCCGCCTGGGAGTGGAGGCGCGCACGGATGACCTCGTAGCTGCCGCCCTCCAGCGTCGCCTCGCCCCCGGGCACCTGGGTGCCCGGGGTCTGGGTGCTGTCAGTTGCCATGGATGTTCACCGGAAAAGGGATTGCGATTGGCGGGACGCTTCAGCCCTGCTGCTTCTGCGCGAGGGCCGCGGCTTCCGACTGCACCAGCGCCTTGAGGCCGGCGGCGGTGGCCTCCGTCGGGTTCACCGACATGCGGTTGAGCAGCGCCGCGACGGCCAGGTTCTGCGCGTCGTTGCTGAGGCCCGGCTTGGAGAGGATCTCCTTGAGGTCCGCCGGCAGGTCCTTCTCACCGTTGAGGTAGCCGCCCAGCGCCTTCTTCAGCGACTCGCCGTGGTCCAGCGCGCCGTCCACCGAGCTGCCGAAGGACACGGCCTTGATGAAGTTCTCGAAGAACTTCCCGTCGCCGCCGACGATCTGGAACTTCGCGTTGCCGAACGCCTGGGCCAGGACCGTGGCCTGGGCCTGCGCGATGTCCTTGCGCACGTTGATGGCGGCCAGCTCCACGTCGCGCTCCTTCTGGAGGCGCAGGCGGTACTCCTCGTGCTCGCGGCCCACTCCGTCCAGGGCCTTCATCGCGGTGGCCTTCTCCGACAGGCCCCGGGCCTCGGCCATCAGCTTCTCCTGGATGGCGTTGGCCTCGGCGAGCAGCTTCTCGCGCGTGGCGAACGCCTCGGCCTCGCCGCGCTTGTGGATGGCGCTGGCTTCCGCCTCCTGCACGCGGCGTTCGCCAGGCCCTTCTGCTCGGAGCCCGCGGCCTCGGCGAGCAGCTTCTCGCGCACCGCGGACGCCTGCGCCTGGCCCTGCTTCTCGATGACGGAGGCCTCGGCCTCCTTCACGCGCACCTGCGCCATGCCCAGCTTCTCCGTGGCGACCGCGTCCGCCTCACGCACGCGCACGCTGGCCAGGCCCGCCGCGGCGGACTCGGCCTGGACGCCCTCGGCCAGCCGCATCTTCGCCTTGGCCTGCTTGTCCGCGGCCTCCAGGTCGGCCTCGGCCAGGGTCAGCTTCTCCTTGGCGAGGAACACGGCGATCTTCGCGCTCGCGTCCGCGGCCGTGACGTCCTTCACGGACGCCTCTTCCGCGTGCGCCTGGGCGGTGATGATGATCGCCTCCTTGGTGCGCTTGGCGTCCGACGTCACGCGCAGGTCCTTGATGTTCTCCTCTTCCTGGGCGACGGTCTTCTCCACCGCGATGCGGGCGCGGACGACGTCGGCGATGGCCTTCTTCTCCGTCTCCAGCGCCTTCTCCTTCGCGATGCGCTGCAGCTCCGTCTCGCGCTCGCGGTTGATGGCCTCCAGGGCGCGGTCCTTCTCCACGCGCTCGGTCTCCACGCCCACCACGCGCTCGCGGTTCTTCTGGGCCACCTGCACCTGGCGCTGCTTGTTCTCCTCGTTGATGGCGATCTCTTCCTCCGCCTTGATGCGCGCCAGCTGCGCCTTGGCGAACTCCTCGCTCTTCACGCGGTCGGCCTCGGCCGTCTCACGCGCCTGGATGCTGTCGATCTCGCGGCGCTGCTTGGCGGCCGCCTCCTCGCGCTGACGCTCGAGGGCGAAGATGGCCTCGTCGGCTTCCACGTTGCGCTTGGTCACCGCCATGCGCTCGGACTGGCGCAGCTCGTTGGTGAAGACGTTCTGCTCGGTGGTGAGCTGGGTGATCTTCCGGATGCCCTGGGCGTCCAGGATGTTGTCCTTGTCCAGCATCTCCACCGGGGTCTGCTCGAGGAAGTCGATGGCGCAGTCCTCCAGCATGTAGCCATTGAGGTCGCGGCCGATGGTCTCCACCACCTTGTCCTTGATCTCGTCGCGCTTGGTGTAGAGCTGCTCGAAGTTGAAGGACTTGCCCACCGTCTTGAGGGCCTCGGAGAACTTGGCCTCGAAGAGGTTCTCCAGCGTCTCCTGATCCGAGGCGCGCGCGCAGCCGATGGACTGGGCCACCTTGAGCACGTCCTCACGCGTCTTGTTCACGCGCACGAAGAAGGTGACCTTGATGTCCGCGCGGATGTTGTCCTGGCAGATGAGGCCTTCCTTGCCGCGGCGGTCGATTTCGACCGTCTTCAGCGAGATGTCCATCACCTCCGCGCGATGGACGATGGGCAGCACCACGGCGCCGGTGAACGTGACCGTGGGCTCGACCTTCATGGTGTTGACGATGAGCACCTTGCCCTGATCCACCTGGCGGTAGAACTTGGCCACGCTGACGAAGATGCCGAAGAGGATGATGATGCCGCCGCCGATGATTGCCGCGATGCTGATGGGATCCATGGCCTATCCTGAGAAGTCCGTTGGGCGGGCCTTGTTCCAAGCACTCGGGGTCCCCCGCGAAAGCCACCCGGTGCCGATTGTCGCGCCCTTCCGGAGGAGCCCGGAGGACGCCAATGTTCATCGCTGGGCGCGGGCTCGCGCGATGGCCGCTGCCTTCAGCGGATCACGCAGCTGCTCCATTTCCTGCGGGAGGAGCCAGTCCACCGGCTCCACCTCGTAGATGCCCCGCTCCGCGTCGTAGCCGAGGATGAGCGCCGGCTGGCCGCGCTTGAGCTGGTTGGGCTTGTCACAGAAGACGTTGAGGATGAGGCCCGCGGCCCCGTCCTCGAAGGTGGCGTGGCCGTCCTTGGCCGTCACGCTGCCGCTGGAGATGGTGCACACGCGGCCCATCAGGGCTTCGCGGCCCGGGGCGCGTTTGGCGATGAAGATGGGGCGCAGGGGCCGCACCGCGAGCCCGCCCGCCACCGTGCCCACCGTCGCGCAGACGAGGCCCAGGCCCGTGCTCACCAGCCACGAGGGCAGCATGGAGAGCGCCCCATGCATGGCCTGTCCGCTGAGCAGCGACAGCGACCACGAGAGGAACACCACCAGGCTCACCGACACCGTGACGGGGATGCCGCCGAAGCCCAGCATCGCGAGCAGGCCCGTAGCGGCCTCCGCGTCGTGCAGGTGCGAGTGGCCCGCGTCGCCGACGTCATGGCCCCCGACGGCCTTCGCGCCGCCCTCGAGCGCGCCGCTCGTCGCCTTGGCGCCGCCCTCCAGGTCCACGTCGCCGTCCAGCAGGTCGACGCCCGCCGCGCCGACGATGACGCACAGCCAGTACGCCAACACCACACCGAGGAGGATGGTGAAGATCGCGGTCGGGAACGCCAGCAGGGCGGCGAGGAAGGTGGTCATGCCTCGGGAATAAATTGGGAGGTGGGAGTCGCAACGAACTCTAAGCGACTGCACCCCCATCCGAAAATGCCACCCGGGGCTTTTCCGGCTGGCTGCTGTCCGTGCCGCCAGGGGGCACCCGGATTGCCGCCCCGGCGTGGACTGCGCACTACAGGGAGGCGATGCCCTCCCATGCCGCCGTATCGGAGTCCCAGCACCCCCGGCCCGCGAGCCGCCGGGGGATGACCCAGCTGGAGCGGCTGCGGCAGGGGGGCCACCGGCGGCTGGGGACGATGAAGCGCGGCTTCCGCTACGTGGACGCGAGGGGCCGGCCGGTCTCTCACTCGGAGCGCGAGCGCATCGACGCGCTGCGGCTGCCGCCCGCCTGGACGGACGTGGCCATCTCGCCGAAGGCGTCCGCGCGCCTCCAGGCGGTGGGCCGCGACGGCGCGGGCCGCTGGCAGTACCGCTACAGCGAGGCGCACACGCAGAAGCAGCGGGATGTGAAGTACCAGCGCATCGTGGGCTTCGCGCAGGCGCTGCCGAAGATGCGGCGCCAGGTGGGCAAGGACCTGCGCAGGCGGGGCCTGGGCCGGGAGCGGGTGCTTGCGGGGATGCTGCGCATCCTGGGGACCTGCTTCATCCGGCCGGGCAGCGAGCGCTACGCGGAGGAGCACGGCAGCTTCGGGCTGGCCACGCTGCGCGCGCGGCACGTGAAGGTGCTGGGCGACACGGTGGTGTTCGACTACCCGGGCAAGTCGGGCGTGCGGCAGCACCGCGAGCTCAAGGACCGGCGCGTGGCGACGCTCGTGCGGCAGCTGTTGAAGGTGCCCGGGCGGGACGTCTTCAAGTTCGTGCTCGACGACGGCGCGGTGGTGGACGTGCGGCGCCGGCACATCAACGAATACATCCAGCAGGTGATGGGCCCGGGCTACAGCGCGAAGGACTTCCGCACCTGGGCCGGCACGCTCATCTGCGCGTGCGCGCTGGCGAGGGCCCGCGAGCGCGTGAAGGAGGACGGCGCCGGCGGCCCGGTGAAGAAGACCGTGCTCAAGAAGAGCATGGTGGCCGCGGTGCGAGAGGCCTCCGAGCAGCTGGGCAACACGCCCGCCGTCGCGAAGGCGTCCTACATCTACCCGTCCGTGCTCGTCCTCTTCGAGCGGGGCCAGGTGGTGGACCGCTACTTCCACTCCGTGGACGAGTTGGCGGCGAGCGCCGGCGAGGGCATGCACTGCTCGGAGAAGGCGCTGCTGCACATGCTGGGCAAGTCGAAGGGCGGCACGAGGCAGGCGTCCGTGTAGCGAGGGGCCTGTCCGGGAGGGAGGCGAGCGGTGGCGGTTCCCCTCTCGCGCGCACCGGGAAGGCGCTAGCGTCCTGCCCGTGCCCGAGTACGTCACCCACCGCGACGCCCTGCCCCGCGCCGAGTTGGAGTCCCTCGCGGATGCCCTGCTCGGCTCCCGCTTCGTCGCGCGCAGCCCGTTGATGGGGACGTTCCGCGCCAGCCGGGGCTTCGCCTTCATCTTCACGCGGGAGGGCCGCGCGACGCTGGAGGCCCGCTTCCCGTTCCTGTCCGTCTACCTGCGCCGCATCCTCGACGCGGACACCGCGCGCGGGCTCCTGCCGTGGACGCAGCGCTGGTTCGGCGGCCGTGACACCCGTCCACGTCCCAATGCGTTCTATCTGAACCTGCTGCTGCTGGACGCGGGCACGCCGGTGGGGCGCCACATCGACGCGACGTTGCAGGAGCCGAGCGGCGTCCCGGACGCGACGCCCGAGCACGTGAGCGTCCTGTACCTGCGGGTGCCACGGGGCGCGCGAGGGGGCGCGCTGCGGCTGCTGCGTGACAACCAGCTCCAGGGCGAGGTGCGCCCCCGGCCGGGCCTGCTGGTCCACTTCCGGGGCAACCTCCAGCACGAGGTCCAGCCCTTCACCGGCGGCCCGGAAGGCGCCCTGCGCGCGAGCCTCGTCTGCGAGCAGTACGCCTTCGCGGAGGACGTGCTCGCCCGCCTCCCCGTGTTCCGCATCCAGTCCAAGGCGGGCTTCTCCGCCTACCTGGAGGCCCAGCGCGAGCGCGACGGCGCGGCCCCTTCCGTGGGAACGCTGGAGGAGTGAGCGCCTGGAGGAGCCCCGCTCCTGGAGCGTGCGGCCACCCGGGCAGACCACCGCTTGCGCCCACCGGCCGCCGTTACAACCCTTGGGGTTCACCTTCACGAGGGAGCACGACCATGGCCGGCAAGAAGTTGGAGGGTTACGGCTCGACCAGCGAGCAGCGCCAGCGCCACCTCGAGAACGACGCCTTTTCCGAGCGGGCGCCGCAGACGCCGGAGGAACTGGAGGAGGCGCGCAGTGATCCGGAGCACGACGGGCACCAGGTGGTGACCATCCACCCGTTGGATTCGGAGCCGCGGGACGACAACCGCTGAGGATCCACCCGCGCCGGGCTGCTAGGGTCCGCGCCCGCGATGAGCCAGAGCCTGACCTTGCTTGCGGGCCCCGACGCCCTGCGCATCCTCCGGGAGCGCGGACTGCGCGCGGAGGACGTGGACATCCTTCCGGGCGCTTCGGGAGGACCGAAGTGGCTGGGCCTGGAGGGAATCGACCGCGTCCTGTTCGGCGAGCTCCTCCAGCAGCCGCGCACCCGGCCGCTGCACCTCATTGGCAGCTCCATCGGGAGCTGGCGGCTGGCGTGCCTGGCGCAGAAGGATCCAGTGGCCGCGCTCAGGCGCTTCGCGGACGCGTACCTGGAGCAGCGCTATCCGCCCAAGCCCCCGCCGTCGCTGGTCAGCGAGGTGAGCGCCACCGTCCTCGAAGCGCTCCTGGGCCCGGACGGCGCGGAGCAGATCCTCACGCACCCGTGGGCGCGGCTGCACGTGGTGACGACCCGGTGCAAGGGCCTGCTGGCGTCGGAGCAATCCAGCGTGCAGCTCGCGGGCTTCGTGCTGGGCGCCCTGGCGAACGCGGTGAGCCGCCGGACGCTCGGGCTCCACATGGAGCGCGTGGTCTTCCACACCGCTGGGGACGCGAGCCCCTTCGCCGGACTCAAGGACCTGCCGTCGGTCCACCGTCCCCTCACCCGCGACAACCTGCGGCCGGCGCTCATCGCGTCGGGCTCCATCCCGCTGGTGCTCGCGGGCGTCCATGACATTCCGGGTGCGCCTGCCGGTACGTACCGGGACGGCGGCGTCGTCGACTACCACCTGGACGTCGACTACGGCACGGGTGATGGACTGGTGCTCTATCCGCACTTCTATCCGTACGTCGTGCCCGGCTGGTTCGACAAGTCGCTCAAGTGGCGCCGCGCGGGGCCGCTCAACTTCCGCCGCGCGCTGATCATCACGCCGTCACCCGCGCATCTGGCGCGGCTGCCCGGTGGACGCATCCCGGACCGTTCCGACTTCACGAACATGAAGGCCGAGGACCGCATCCGCGCGTGGAAGCAGGTGCTGGCCGAGGGCGACCGCATGGCCGACGAGCTGCGCGAGCTGCTCGCCACCGGCCGCATCGCGGATCACGTCCAGGCGCTGTAGCGCGCGGACCCGCTCAGGCGAGCCACGTGCGCAGCGCGGCGTAGACCTCCGGGTGGTCGAGCAGGTCCAGGTGGTTCGCGCCCAGGATGATGCGCTGGTTCGCTTCCGGGAACCGCAGCGTCAGCTCCGGCAGGGCATGGCGTCCGAGCGCGCTGTCCACCGGGACCAGCCCATCACCGGGCAGCCGCTCCGCCATCGCCTTCGCGGTGGTCGCGGCGACCGCGTAGCACTCCACGCCCTCCGGCAGCATGAGGCCGCGACGGGCATCCCCACCCCACCCGAAGCGCTCCCGCCCTTCCCAGTGCGCGTCGAGCACGTTGCCGAAGCGCAGGTCCGTGACCCCGGCACCGCGGATCCGTCCCAGGCGCGCGAACGGCGCGCTGTAGGGACTGAGCTCCAGCAGCACGTCCACCCAGCTTCCACCGCGCTCCAGCGGCGAACCGTGATGGGGCGAACCCAGGCAGACGAGCCTGCGCAGCAAGGGACGCCAGCCATGCCCCGCCGCATCCGCCGTGAGGCACGCGCTCCGGGCCACGAGTCCCCCCATGCTGTGGCCCACGAGCGTCAGCGATTCGAGCGGCACGGGCCAGCAGGACACGAGCTGCTCCAGCAGCTCCGAGAACGCGCGCCCGTTCCGTGAGATGTGCAGGCCGCTGTTGTAGTGGAGGTACACCGGCGTGTAGCCCAGGTCGCGCGCCAGCGCCGCGCCATGGTCATGCCCCCGCCGGTTCCACTGCAGGTCGTTCATCGACGAGCCATGGACCAGCACGAGCAGCCGGCGCCCGGCCCGTGGAAGGGCTTCGCGCAGGGCCCCAGGCTCCAGGAGCAGCGGCTGCCCGTGGACCCGGAACGTCATCGGGATGGCGAGCGGGTTGCCCTCCTCCGCCAGCACATCCCCCAGCACGCCGTTCAGCGCGGAGACCACCGCCTCCCGCTGGGGACCGGGGGCGCTGTCACCCAGCCACGGCGAGAGCTGCGCGAGCGCGGCATCGAGCCCTGCCCCGACGTGCCGGGTGACGCCCTGGAGCGTTCCGTAGATCCACCCCGTCAAGGCCCGCACCGGGCGCTCCAGCGGCCTGCCCAGCACGGCCGGTCCGCTGGCGATCGTGCAGTGCATCTCTTCCACGAGCCCCATCACGCCCCGGGTGGCCTGGACCGCCAGTCGGCTGGCCCCACGCAAGACGTCGGCGTTCTTCCGCACTCCCGGCGATGACTGGCTGCTCATGGCTCACGCCTCCACGGCCAAACCTACCGGACCGTAACCTACCCAACCGTAGGTCCAGCGTCAAACCGGGGACCGCTTCAAGCGCTCCAGCTCCTCGCGCAGGGTGCGGTTCTCGGCGCGGAGCGTGTGGAGTTCGCTCACCGTCGGGCGCATCGCGGCGTCGATTTCGGCCTCGGTGAACCTTGGCGTGATGTGCTGGGGACAGTTCCAGTCGAAGCCTTCGACCTGGAGCACGAAGCCCCGCTCCACCTTCGCGCCGTACCCGGGGACCGCAAGGCGTTCGAGCGTGGCAGCGTCCGTTTCGCGGGTGATGACGGACGCGCGCGCCAGGACCTTCAGTCGCGCCCGGTTCGGGTAGTCCACGAAGATGAGCGCGACCCGGTCGTTCTCGCTGACGTTGCCCACGGAGATGTACTGCTTGTTCCCCCGGTAGTCCGCGAAGCCCAGCGTGTGGGCGTCCAGCACGCGGACGAATCCCTGGGGCCCGCCTCGGTGCTGGATGTAGGGCCAGCCGTTGGAGCCGATGCTCGCCATGTAGAAGCTGTCGCGCCGCGAGAGGAACTCCGCCTCGTCGTCGGTGAGCACATCCGGTGCGTCTCCCGTCCGCTCGACACGGGCGTAGGCCGCGCGGCTCCCGAACTGCTCCTGGAGCGCTTTGACCGCGGGGGTGAAGGCAAGTCTTGCGAATCGTCCCATGGCACTGTTTCTAGCCATCGCTCGACATGAAATAATCAGCCGGTTCCGCAACGCTTCATTGCCAAATTCGCAAGAATCATGGACCAGCTCTTCACGCTTCGAACGTTCGTTGCCGTGGCCAGGCAGGGAAGCTTCACGAGCGCCTCCCGCAGGCTCCGCATCTCGCCTTCCGTGGCGACGCGGGCCATTGCCCGGTTGGAGGAGCGCCTGGGCCTCGCGCTCCTCACCCGCACCACTCGCTCCGTGCGGCTCACCGAGCGCGGTCAGGTCTACCTGGAGAGCTGTCAGCGGTTGCTCGAGGACCTCGACGAGGCCGAGCGCCGCGTCCGGGGCGAGAACGCCGAGCCGCGAGGCGAGCTCAGCCTCTCCGCGCCCATCGTCTTCGGGAGACTCCACGTCCTGCCGGTGGTCCAGGAGCTGCTCGCCGCGCATCCGGCGCTGTCCGTCCGCTTGCACCTGTCGGACCGGAACCAGCACCTCGTGGACGAGGGCATCGACGCGGCCGTGCGCCTGGGGGAGCTGAAGGACAGCGGGCTGATCGCCCTCAAGGTCGGCGCCGTCCGCCGCGTGCTGGTGGCCAGCCCCCAGTACGTGAAGCGGCGAGGGACTCCCCGGTCGCCCGCCGAGCTGATCCGCCACGAGCTGATCGCCTTCGAGAACCTCGACGCGACGAACGAGTGGCGCTTTGGCGAGAAGGAGAAGCCGGTCCGCGTCCAGCCCCGGCTCATCCTGAACAGCGCCGACACGGCCATCGCGGCCGCGGAGCGGGGAATGGGCATCGCGCGCACGCTCTCGTACCAGGTGGCGGACGCCGTGCTCGCGGGACGCCTGGTCCTGCTGCTCGGGGCCTTCGCGCCACCGCCGGTCCCGGTGAGCGTCATCTACCCCGGACGCAGAAGCGGCTCCGCGAACGTGGGCGCGTTCGTCCGCACGGCGCGCAGCCGCTTCGAGGAGCACCCGCTGCTGCCCGTCGAGGCCTGGCGCACGTCCAAGCGCGCACCCCCGGCGAAGCAAGGCTGACGCGGAAAAGAGAAAGGGCCCCGGCGTTTCCACCGGGGCCCTCTCAGAGTTGCGGGGGCAGGATTTGAACCTGCGACCTTCGGGTTATGAGCCCGACGAGCTACCAGGCTGCTCCACCCCGCGGCGAGAACGAGAGGGTAAGTACCGAAGCCACTCGCTACCGTCAACACCTATCTCGGCGCCCCATCGCATTGTCGCGACGAGCGCCGAGATGGCGTGACGCCACTACTTGCCCAGCTTGCTGAGCAGATCCGCGAAGGTGCCGAAGCCCTTCTTGCCGGCGCCCTGCGGCTGCTGCGTCTTCTGCCACGCCTCGACCTCGGCGCGCTCCTCCGCGCGGATGGCGCCGGGGATGGACAGGCGGATCTTCCCGGAGGCGTCGATGTCGATGATCGCCACCTTCAGCTCCTGCCCGATGCTGAAGTGCTTGCGCATGTCCGTGCCGCGATCCGTGCCCGTCTCGCTGGCCGGGATGAGGCCCTTGCCGCCCGGGAACGCCAGGAACACGCCGTAGGGCTCCAGCCGGTCCACCTTGCCGGTGACGACCGCGCCCACCGTGGGACGGGGCGCCGCGGGCTCCCTGGGAGCAGCGGCGGCCTTGGCCTGCTGCGCGGCGCGCTCCTCGGGAGGACGCTGGGCCTCCTCCTCGGAGATGCGGCGCAGGCCGATGCGCTTGTCATTGGGGTCGATCTTCTCGACGGAGACCCAGATGACCTCGCCTTCCTTCACCGCGTCGCGCGGGTGCGCGATGCGCCGGTCGCTCAGCGCGGAGATGTGCACCAGGCCGTCCACGCCCGGGCGCAGCTCCACGAACGCGCCGAAGGGCTGGAGCCGGACGACCTTGCCCTGCAGGCGGTCGCCCTCCTTGATCTCCTCCAGCGCCTTCTTGAACGGATCCTCCTGACGCGAACGCAGCGACAGGGTGATGCGCTCCTTCTGCTTGGCCTTGTCCGGGGAGTTGGGCTGGCCCTCCTCCATGCGGAGGATCTCCACCTCCACCTCGTCGCCCTGCTTCACCACGTCGCTGGGATGCCCGACGCGCGTGTAGGAGAGCTCGGAGACGGGGACCATGCCCTCCACGCCGCCCAGGTCCACGAACACGCCGAAGTCGCGCACGCCAGAGACCTTGCCCTTGACCGTCTTGCCCACGGCCAGATTCTTGCGCGTCTCCGTGGCCAGCCGGCGCTGCTCGTCCTCCAGCAGCGAGCGGCGCGACAGCACCACGTTGCGGTCGCGCACTTCCGTCACGCGGAACTGGAGCTTCTCGCCGATGAACTGATCCGGCTTCTCCACGAAGCGGATGTCCAGCTGGCTGATGGGGCAGAAGGCGCGCGTGTCACCGATGGCGACTTCCACGCCGCCCTTGTTCACGCTGAGGACCATGCCCTCCACCGGCATGCCGGAGGCGCGGGCCTCCGCGAGCATCGCGAAGGACGCGTTGCCCTTGGCCAGCGCGCGGCTGAGCAGGATGCCCCGGGCACCCATCTCCACGACGTGCGCCTCCAGGCGGTCACCCACGCCGAAGCGCAGGATGCCCTCGTCGTCCTTGAGCTCGCGCAGCTCGATCATCGCCTCGGACTTCGCCGAGCCGTCCAGCGACACGAACGCGGTGTCCGCGCCCAGCTGGAAGATGGTGCCGGCGACCTTCTCGCCAAGGCGCACGCCACGGCGGCCGGGAGCCCCGCCGTCCTTGACCTGCGCCTCGAACATGTCCGCGAAGGACTCCGTCTCCGGGACCTCCTCGTACAGGGGGCTGGGGGGCGCGGGAGCCGGCGTCACCGGACGCGGCGCCGGGCCGGCGTGGAGGCGGAGGCCTGCGCGTCGCGCCCGTCTGCTCCGCGGTCGCGG
>NZ_JBKGHJ010000154.1:0-16537 GCF_046520365.1 Corallococcus sp. 4LFB | reverse complement strand
CGGCGCGGCGGCGGGCTTGGGCGGGGGCGCCGCGGGCTTGGGGCCGGAGACGGGGCCGTCCGGGGCCGCGTTGCGCAGCACCTGTTCGAAGCGGGCCCAGTCCTCCTTGAAGTGCGCGGGGTCCGGCAGGCCCTGCTCGCGGTGCTTCAGCGAGGGGGCCCAGCGCAGGGAGTACGCCTCGCCCACGTGGAAGCTGGGCGGGGGCGGCACGCCGTAGGTGGCCGGGTCGAAGAAGGCGTCGTCCAGGTCGTCGAAGCCGTACGCGCGGGCCTTCTGGATGAAGTTGGGGATGATGCCGGTGGGCGCGTGGTAGCCCAGGATGTTGCCGTGCTCGTCCTTGGCGACGGGCGTGAAGACGAAGATGTCCTGGGTGCGGTACTCGCCCTTCTCCGTGAGGGGCAGCACCTCCGACAGGGCAATCGTCTTGCGGCTGCCGTCGTGGAGACGCTCGCAGCAGATGACGAAGTTGATGGCGCTGGCCACCTGGGCGCGCACGGCGACCATGGGCAGCTCCACGGACGACATGAGGCACAGGGATTCAATGCGGCGCAGCGTGTCCGTGGGCGTGTTCGCGTGCGTGGTGGCCAGCGAGCCGCCGTGGCCGGTGTTCATGGCCTGCATGAGGTGGAAGGCCTCGCCGCCGCGCACCTCGCCCACCACGATGCGGTCCGGGCGCAGACGGAGCGCGGAGTGCAGCAGGTCTCCCATGTCCACGGCGCCCTTGCCGAACTTGTCGGCGGGGCGGGACTCGAAGGCCACGATGTGGGACTGGTTGAGCTGGAGCTCGGCGGAGTCCTCGATGGTGAGGATGCGCTCCTCGTCCGGGATGAGGGACGAGACGATGTTGAGCAGCGTCGTCTTGCCGGAGCCCGTGCCGCCGGCCACCAGCATGTTGAGCTTGGTGGCGATGCCGGCCTCGATGAGGCGCGCCATGGGCCTGGTCAGCGACTTGAACTTCAACAGCGAGTCGATGGTCAGCTTGTCCTTGAAGAACTTGCGGATGGAGATGGTGGTGCCGTTGCGCGCGATGGGCGGGATCACCACGTGGATGCGGCTGCCGTCGGGCAGGCGCGCGTCCAGGCGGGGGCGCTCCTCGGACAGGGGGCGGCCCACGAACTGGGCCATGTTGCGCGCGGCGCCCAGCAGGCCTTCGTCGGAGAAGGCGGCATCCGTCTTGATCAGCCGGCCCTTGCGTTCGATCCACACGTCGGTGGGGCCGTTGATCATGATCTCCGACACCGACTCGTCATCCAGGTAGGGGAGGACGGGCTTGAGGAAGGCGCGGAGCGACTCGGTGTACATCGTCATGGCGGGCGCAAGGCTAGCGCGCCCCGGCCCGGGCCCCAAGCTCCCGCCCTGACTGCCTGCTCGCTTTCCAGTGCGGCGGCCCGCCTGCGCCGCAACGTTCGCCGTCCGGCACCCGGATGCACACGGTTGCGCCTCCGGAGGCGCGCCCTGGTCTAGGGTGCGGCCCCACGGAGGGACGTGAATGAGCCTGGCCGACGGGTTGCCCGAGGACTGGAGAGAGGTGCTGCATGACGCCATCCACGCGCCGTCGTTCAAGGAGCTGGAGACGTTCCTGCGGCAGGAACGCAAGGAACACACCGTGTTCCCGTCGGAGGAGGACCTGTTCTCCGCGTTCCGCCTCACGCCCTACGCGGACGTGCGCGTGCTGCTGCTGGGCCAGGACCCCTACCACGGCCCGGGACAGGCCCACGGCCTCGCCTTCTCCGTGAAGCCCGGCGTGCCGCCTCCGCCCTCGCTCGTGAACATGTTCAAGGAGCTCCAGAGCGACGTGGGCGCGCCCAAGCCTCGCGACGGGTCGCTCATCCCGTGGGCGAAGCAGGGCGTGTTCCTGCTCAACACCGTGCTCACCGTGCGCCAGGCCAGCCCCAACAGCCACGCGAAGCACGGGTGGGAGCCGTTCACCGACGCCGTCATCCGTGCCGTCAGCGCCAAGGAGGACCCCGTCGTCTTCCTGCTCTGGGGCAAGCCCGCGCAGAAGAAGAAGGCCCTCATCGACGCGGACCGCCACATCGTCCTGGAAGGCGTGCACCCCTCGCCGCTGTCCGCCAGCAAGGGGTTCTTCGGGAGCAAGCCCTACAGCACCACCAACGCCGCGCTGAAGAAGCACGGCCAGCACACCATCGACTGGTCCCTGCCCGCCTAGGAACAGCCCGCCCGTGGGTTGGCTATAGTGCCCGCCCACGATGGCCACGACCCTCCTAGAAGACGCCGCACGCACCCAGGCCGCCGAAGCCGTCGCGGCCATTGAGTCCCAGACCGCCGCGGAGGTCGTGGTGGCCGTTCGCCGCGCCTCCGGCGACTACGCCCACACCGATGCCTTGCTGGGCGCGTTCGCCGCCTACGTCGTCTTGATGGTCCTCCTGTTCATCCCGCAGGAGATCCACCTCCTCGTCTTCCCGCCCGTGGTCCTGCTGTCCTACTTCGGAGGCATGCTCCTGGGCCGGGCGCTGCCGTCGCTGCGCCACGCGCTCACCTCGCGCAAGCGCCAGGAGGCCTCCGTGCGCACCGCCGCGCGGGCTGCCTTCACGGAGCTGGGCGTGTCGCATACGTCGCGCCGCACCGGCATCCTGGTGTTCGTCTCCCTCCTGGAGCGCCGCGTGGAGGTCGTCACCGACTACGGCGTGGACCCCTCGCTCATGGGCGCGGAGTGGCAGGACGCGCTCACGCGGCTGTCCGCCGCGGTGGCCACGTCCCCCGCGCCCGAGCCCTTCTTCCAGGCCCTGCGCAGCCTCCAGGCGCCGCTGGCGCGCGCGCTGCCCCGCCTGGAGGATGACGTGAACGAGCTGCCGGACATGCCCGGAGCCGTGGCGTGAGGCGCTCCTCTTCCGTCCTCCTCCTCGCCGTCGCGCTGTTCCTGGGATGGAGCGTCGCCTCGCTCCCCGAAGCGGAGGCGCGCCCCGGTGGCGGCGGCAGCTATCGCGGCTCCAGCCGCAGCTCGTCGAGCAGCCGAAGCTCGTCGAGCAGCCGCAGCTCGTCGAGCAGCCGAAGCTCGTCGTCCTCGTCCTCGTCCTTCGGGTCCAGCAGCCGGTCCTCGTACAGCTCCGGCAGCCGGTCCTACAGCTCCGGGGGCTCCAGCGGGACGTCGTTTGGCCCGGAGGTGAGCGGAGGGCAGTTCGGGGGCTTCTGCCTGCTCATCGTCGTCATGGGCGTGGGCGTGCTCGTGCTCATGAGCGTGAACAAGGGCTCGGACAGGTCGGACTGGAGCACCATCGCGCCCCACGCGCCGCCGCCCCCCCGGCGTCAGTCGCTGCGCACGAAGCTCGCGGGCCTGGCCCGCGTGGGGCCCAAGGGGTCGGACGGGTCGACGCAGCCGTTGGATCCGGAGTTCTCCATCGTCCTCTTCGAGGACTTCGTCTATTCGCTCTTCGCCCGGGTGCACGAGGCGCGCGGCGGCGACCGCCTGGACACGCTGGGCGGCTGGCTGTCCGACGGCGCCATCGCCTCGCTCCGGGAGCTGGGAACGCCGGACGCGGTGAAGGCCGTGGTGGTGGGCGCCGTGACGTACGAGGAAGTGAACGGCGTGAATCCGAACAGCCAGCGCGTGCGCGTCGTCCTGCGCTTCGAGGCCAACTACACGGAGGCCTCCTCCGGCTCCGAGCAGAGCTGGTACGTCGCGGAGGAGTGGCGGCTGGAGCGCGACGCGTCCGTGAAGTCGCGGCCGCCCGACGATGCGCGCGCCTTCAAGTGCCCGAACTGCGGCGCGCCGCTGGACGCGGTGCAGGGCCACACCTGCTCGTACTGCGACACGGTGGTGAACACCGGCGGGTTCGACTGGGTGGTGACGCGCGTGACGGCGCAGGAACGCGAGCGGCGCGGTCCCCAGCTCACCGGCACCACGGAGGAGCAGGGCACGGAGCTGCCCACCCTCAAGGACCCCCGCGCGCAGGAGCGGCTGAACGCGCTCCTGCACGACGACCCGGAGGCGACGCCGCTGGCCCTGCGCAAGCGCCTGGAGTTCATCTTCCACGAGATGCAGACGGCGTGGGCCCAGCGCGAGTGGAAGGGCATGCGGCCCTTCCTCAGCGACAACCTCTTCCAGACGCAGCTGTACTGGATCAACGCCTACCGTCAGGCGGGCCTGCGCAACATCACGGAGAACGCGCACATCACGAACCTGACGATCGCGCGGGTGACGCGGGACGCGTACTTCGACGCCGTCACGCTGCGCGTGCACGCAGCCAGCCTGGACTACACGGTGCGGGACGGGGACGGGCAGGTCGTGGGCGGCAGCCGTTCCCGCGAGCGCGCCTACAGCGAGTACTGGACGCTCATCCGCGGCCGGGGCGTGCACGGCAAGCCCTCCACGCAGAAGCAGTGCCCGTCGTGCGGCGCCCCGCTGTCCATCAACATGGCCGGCCACTGCACGCACTGCCAGGCGCGGGTGACGTCCGGCGAGTTCGACTGGGTGCTCAGCCGAATCGAACAGGACGAGGCGTACCAGGGCTGAGCGGTCTAGGATGCGGTGCATCATGACCGCGCCCTTCCTCGCCGCCACCGTCGTTGAACCGCTGGAACCCGGGCACTACCGCTCGCGCTACGAGGCGGCCTGGTATCAGGGCCGGGGTGCCTACGGCGGCGTGGTGGCGGGGCAGGTGCTGCGCGCGCTGGAGCACCACCTGAACGACGCCCAGCGGGCGGTGCGCTCGTTCACCGTGCACTTCTGCTCGCCCGCGGCGGAGGGCGTGGCGGACCTGCACACGCGCATCGAGCGCGCCGGCAAGCTCGTCACCCACGCCACCGCGCGGGTGGAGAGCGGCGGCGCGGTGGTGGCCGTCGCCACGGCGACCTTCGGTGCCGCTCGCGGTGGGGCGCCCGGGTACACGGACTTCGTCATGCCGGAGGTGCCCGCGCCCGGGACGCTCACGCCCGTCCCCGACGACGTGCCCATGCCGGACTTCTGCCGCTTCTTCGAGTACCGCTACTGCGTGGGCTCGCCGCCGTACTCGGGCGGGCCCGAGGCGGAGGTGGGCGGCTGGCTGCGGCCTCGCGTCCCCACGGCGCTGGACGCGGCGCTGTGCGTGGGGTTGATGGACGCGTATCCGCCGTCCGTGCTGTCGCGGATGGAGAGCTTCCGCGCGGCCGCGTCGGTGGACTTCAGCGTGCAGTTCTTCCAGACGTTCCCGGTGAAGGGCATCGCGCCGGACGCGCACTACCTGCGCACCGGCCGCTCGCGCCACGCCGCGGAGGGCTACACGGAGGAGACCCAGCTGCTCTGGGCACAGGACGGCACGCTGCTCGCGCAGTGCCGTCAGCTCGTCGCCGTGCTCGGCTGAAGCGTCAGCTCGGCCACCACGGCGTGGTGGTCGGAGACGGCGTCGGGCAGGCGCGCGTAGCGGGTGAAGCGCAGGGCGTGGGAGATGAGCACCTGATCCAACCGCTGACGCGCTCGCGGAACGGGATACGTGGGCTCGCCGTCAGCGGGCGTGTGCAGTCCCAGCGCCGCGCACAGGCGGGCCACGGGGCCGTCCGCGTCCTCCGCGTTGAAGTCGCCCATCACCACGCGAGGCCGCTCCGGCCGCTGGCGCAGCGTGTGGATGAGCTGGTCCACCTGCCGCTGCCGCACCGCCGGGGAGAACGGATCCAGGTGCAGCGACACGACCTCCGGCCCGCGCTCCCCGGCGAGCGTGGCGACGACGTAGCCCTTGTCCATCCGCCGGTCGCGGCCGAAGTGCGCCGTGTCGCGCGACTCCAGCGGATGCCGGCACAGGAGCGCGGTGCCCTGCGCGAACAGCCCGGCGACACCGGAGTGCACGCCGTGATGCACGTGCGGATAGCCGGCCTGCTCCGCGATGCGCGCCACCTGATCCACCCGCCCGCTGAAGAGGCTGGACCGGTCCGCCTCCTGCAACGCCACCACGTCCGCGGCCTCGCGAAAGAGCAGCGCCGCCACCCGGTCCAGCGTGCCCAGCAGCGCTGACCGCCGGCGCAGGAAGGGCAGGGGCACGGCGAACGGCGCACCGTGGGCCACGTTCAGGGTGAGGACCTTGAGTCGCACGCGCCCAGTGGGACCACGGAGTCCCGCGCGCGGGCAAGTCCGTCGTCACTCGGTGCGCTGCCCTGCACGCGGCAGGCTGAAGCCCGGTTCCCCGGATGCGACCGGGAGGCGCCCTGCGAGGGCGAACCGCCCGAGCCTGTCCGACAGTCGGACAGGCTGCGACCCCACCGGGCGGAAGGTGGGCTGTCCGCCTGTCTGCTACCCTGAAGGCCACGGAAGGTTCGGGGGGCGGCGTCGCGGACCTGAATGGACCTCCCATGCATTGCCCTGCCCGGTGGGGTGCGCATCTTCCGTGGGGAGTGTCCGTCCTGAATCCTGTTCCACGCCATGAAACGCTGTTCAAGGCGGGTGACCTGGAGGGGGCCCGTCGCGAGGCCGTGCTGGCACAGGAGCGCGATGCGTCCGACTGGCGCGCGGCGCTCACGCTGTCGCGGCTGGCCTGGTGGACGGGGAGGAGGCGCTCGCGGAGTCCCTGCTCCTGGGCGTCACCCGGGCCGGCGCGGCTTCCCAGCCCGAGGCCCGGCTGGTGCGCGCGGCGCTGCACACGCGGCGCGGCGACGTGGCCCCAGGCCCTGGCCCTGTACCGGGCGCTCACGGAGGCGTCCGAGCCGCCCACCGAGGCCTTCTTCGGCCTGGGCTACGTGTGGATGGAGCAGGGGGACGCGACCGCCGCGTACCCGGCCCTGTCCCAGGCCGTGGCGCGCGAGCCGCGCGTGGCGCTGCACCACTTCCAGTTCGCGCGCGCCCTCTTCCTGCTGGACCGGCTGGAGGAGGCCTTCGCGCATCTGGAGAAGTCCCTGCACCTGGACCCGTGGCACGCGCCCAGCTACCTCGTGTTCGCGCGCGCGCTGGAGGCGGGCGGGGAGCTGGAGGCGGCGGAGGACCTGCTGCGCCAGGGCCAGAAGGCGGTGCCGGACGACGTGGGCCTGCTCAAGGCGCTGTCGGACGTGCGGCTCGCGCGAGGCAACGTGCGCGGCGCCGTGTCCGCGGCGGAGGCGCGCGTGCGCGTGGAGCCCGAGGGCGTGGCGGCGCTGGGACACCTGGCCCGCCTGCGCGTGACGGAGCGGCGCTTCCTGGAGGCCCTGGAGCTGTGCCACCAGCTGGAGGCGCTGAGGCCATGCTCTCCTTCGTCCCGCCCCTGTCGCGCCTGTTGCTGTGGCCGTCGTTGATCATCTCGCTCTCGCTCTGGCTGAAGGGCGGCGCGTCGGTGGGCGGCGGCTTCCCGGCCGGGGCGCTCGCCGGGCTCGCGGTGCTGCTCCAGTACGTGGTGATGGGCCGGGACCAGGCCCGGCGCTACGTGGCGGTGCGGTACGCGGCGCCGCTGGCGGGCGTGGGGCTGCTGCTCGTGGTGGGCACCGCGTTCCTGCCCGTGCTCGCGGGCTACACCCCCATGAGCCTCTTCCCCCGCCCGGAGCAGCCGGAGGTGGGCGTGGGCGGGCTGCACCTGCACACCGCGCTCGTCTTCGAGGGAGGGCTGATGCTCATCGTCTTCGGGCTGGTGGTCACCGTCATCGACCGCTTCGCCCTGCGCACGGGAACGCGGGAGGAGCCCCAGCCATGATGCTCATCGCGTCCCTGGTGGTGGGCCTGCTGTTCGCCTGCGGCGTGCGCATGGTGCTGGAGCGCGAGCTGGTGCGCGTGGCGTGCGGCACGGTGCTCATCACCAACTCCAGCGTCCTGCTCATCCTCGCGGGCGCCTTCCCGGAGCGCGGCGAGGCGCTGCGCGTGCAGCCGGGCTGGCCGGTGACGGACCCGGTGCTCCAGGCGCTGGCGCTCACGGCCATCGTCATCGGCTTCGCGGTGTCCGCGCTGCTGCTCACGCTGGTGCACCGCACGCAGCGGGCGCACGGCTCGCTGCGCACCGACCGGCTGGTGGAGGCGGAGCTGAAGCGCGTGCACGCCGTGGAGCCGGAGGAGGGGCCCTGATGCCGCTCTGGGGACCGCTGCTCCTGCCGTGGGTGCTGGGCGCGGTGCTGGCGTTCCTGGACGGGCGCCGCGCGTGGGTGGCGTGGCTGGCCATCGCGGGGCTCGCGGGCACGCTCGTGTGCACGGCGTGGCTGTTGCCCCAGGCCTGGAGCGCGCAGGCGCCGCAGTTCGTCACGGGGGACTGGCCGGTGGGCGTGGGCATCCGCCTGCGCGCGGATCCGCTGTCCATCGTGTTCGCGCTGGTGTCCACGGCGGTGCTGCTGGGCACGCTCGCGTACGAGCACGTGGCCGGAGGCATCACGTCGCGCAGCTTCCCCTCGCTGGTGGTCTTCATGGGGGCGGGGCTCACGGGGGTGTTCTTCACGTCGGACGCGTTCAACTTCTACGTCTTCTTCGAGCTGGCCATGACGTCCGCCTTCGCGCTGGCGTCGTACGGGGAGAAGCCCCGCAACCTGCGCGCCGCGTTCACCTTCGTGGTGGTGAACCTGATGGGGTCCACGCTGTTCCTCTCCGCGGTGGTGATGCTGTACCTGACCACCGGCACGCTGGACATGCTGTCCATCAGCGCGTGGGGGCAGGCGGGGCCGCCGTTCGCGCTGCTGGTGCCGGGCACGCTGCTCTTGTGCGCGTTCGGGGTGAAGCTGGGCTTCTTCCCGTTCCACTTCTGGGCGCCGGCGGTGTACCGGGACGCGGGCCCCACCGTGGCGGCGCTGCTCGCGGGGGCGCTGGCGAACATCGGCAGCTATGGGCTGCTGCGCTTCGGCGCGGACGTGATGCCGCAGGTGCTGGCGCAGGCCCGGCCGCTGCTGGAGCCCCTGGGCGCGGCGAGCATCCTCTACGGCTCCGTGCTCGCGCTCTCCCGCCGGGAAACGCGCGAGGTGCTCGCGCGCGTCATCGCGCAGGCGGGGCTCATCATCGCCGCGCTGAGCCTGGCGGGCCGCGAGGGCCTGTGCGCGGCGGTGGCGCTGGCGCTGGCGGGCTCCGTGGACAAGACGGCGCTGTTCCTGGCGCAGGACCGGGGCGGCGAGCGGGCGCGCAGGGCCTACTCGGTGGCGGCCTTCAGCACGGCGGGCGTGCCGCCCACCGCGGGCTTCTGGTCCAAGGCCTGGCTGCTGCGCGCGGCGCTGGAGCAGGGGCACGTCTGGCTCGCGGGGCTGGTGGTGCTGGCGAGCGCCCTGTCGCTGCTGGCCCTCTTCCGCGCCTACCAGCGCGAGCGGTGGTTGAGGGAGGGCGCGGCCCTGCACCGGGGCACGGGCGCGGTGGTGTACGCGCTGTCCCTGGCGCTCATCGCCGCGGGCCTCTGGCCGGAGCCGCTCCTGCGCGCCGGACGCGACGCCATCCAGGGCCTGGAGACGCGGCCATGAGCCCGCGCACCCTCGTGCACGTGCTGTCCCTGGCGCTGCTGTACGCGCTGATGGTGGGCAGCTTCCACCCGGTGGACCTCGCGCTGGGCGCGGTGCTGGCCCTGGGCGTGATGCGCCTGTTCCCCCTGGCGGGCCTGCCGCCGGTCCTGGGGGCGCGCGAGCACTGGCGCCGCGCGCTGCACCTGCCCCGCTTCTGCTGGGCGCTGGCCATGCTGGTGACGCGGAGCTGCCTCCAGGTGCTCACCGTCATCTTCGGCCGCCGCGGCCTGGCGGGCCGCGCGGGCGTGGTGGACGTCCCCATGGGCGAGCGCACCGCGCGCGGCGTGCAGGTGTCCTCGTGGGTCATGTCCCTGGCCCCGGGCACGGTGCTGCTGGCGCTGGACTGGGAGCGGCGCGTGATGCGCATGCACGCGCTGGACGCGTCGGATCCAGAGGGGCTGCTCCGGCAGCAAGACGACTTCTACCAGCGCTACCAGCGCGCGGTGTTCCCGTAGGGAGGCGGCCTGCGATGCACGAGACCTTCTTCACCCTGGCCATCGTGTGGATGGTGGGCCTGCTGGGCGCGCTGGTGCTGCTGGCCTCGCGCCAGCGCTCCGCGGCGGACGTGCTCATGTCCGCGGACACCCTGGGCCTGGTCATCTGCGCGGTGCTGGGCCTGTACGGCGCCACGCGCGGCGAGGCCGGCTACCTGGACGCGGCCCTGGTGCTGGCCCTGCTCTCCTACGTGCAGACCGTGGCCGGCGCCCGCTACCTGCACCACGGCCGCGCCTTCCACGACGAGGAGGACACGCAATGACGGCCGCCCTCGTGCAGTGGGTGTCCGACGGCCTGGTGGCGCTGGGCCTGCTCTTCATCACCTGCGCCGTCATCGGCCTGTACCGCCTGCCCTCGGTGCTCACGCGCGTGCACGCGGCGGGCGTGGTGCCCTTCGGGGCGGTGCTGGTCCTCCTGGGCGCCACGCTGGCGACCGGGGAGGGCTGGCTCCTGCTGCGGGGCCTGCTCGTGGCCGTGTTCCTGCTGCTCACCGTCCCCAGCTCCGCCCACGCCATCGCCTGGCTGGCGGAGGGGCGTCCGGAGCTGGCCCACGAAAAGGGCCGGCGAAGGCGGCACGGGCCCGGAGGCCAGGAGCCAGGACCTCCTGACCGCCAGTAGTCCGCCCGCACGCAGGCCCGCTCACGGACGGGCGGCACGGGCACCCGGACGCCTCCGGACTCCAGGGCGCACGGTGGTCACTAGCTTGATGCGCGAGGGACCTCCATCCACTCCCGTCCAGGAGCCTCGCGCATGAGCGCCACCGTCAGTGACTATCTCATCCACCGCCTCATCCAGTGGGGGGTCCGCCGCATCTACGGCTACCCGGGTGACGGCATCAACGGAATGATGGGCGCGCTGGGGCGCAACTCCGAGATGAAGTTCGTGCAGGTCCGCCACGAGGAGATGGCCGCCTTCGCCGCCTGCGCGCACGCGAAGTTCACCGGCGAGGTGGGCGTGTGCATGGCCACCTCCGGCCCGGGGGCCGTCCACCTGCTCAACGGCCTCTACGACGCGAAGCTGGACCACCAGCCCGTGGTGGCCCTCGTCGGCCAGCAGGCCCGCACGGCCCTGGGCGGCCACTACCAGCAGGAGGTGGACCTCACCACGCTCTTCAAGGACGTGGCCAGCGAGTACGTCACCATGGTGACCGCGCCCTCCGCCGTCCGCCACGCGCTGGACCGGGCCGTGAGGATCGCCCGGAGCGAGCGCACCGTGACGTGTCTGGTGTTGCCCAATGACTTGCAGGAGCTGCCCTACGAGCCGCCCGCGCGCAAGCACGGCACCGTGCACTCCAGCGTGGGCTACGCCTCCCCGCGCGTGATTCCCCAGGACGCGGACCTGCGCCGCGCCGCGGAGGTCCTCAACGCCGGCAAGAAGGTGGCGATGCTGGTGGGCGCGGGCGCCATCAGCGCGGCGGACGAGGTGCTGGAGGTCGCGGACCGGCTGGGCGCGGGCGTGGCCAAGGCCCTGCTGGGCAAGGCGGTGCTGCCGGACGCGCTGCCCTTCGTGACGGGCGCCATCGGCCTGCTGGGCACGAAGCCCAGCTGGGACCTGATGCAGGAGTGCGACACGCTGCTGATGGTGGGGACCAGCTTCCCCTACTCGGAGTTCCTGCCCCCGGAGGGTCAGGCGCGCGGCGTTCAAATCGACCTGGACGGCCGGATGCTCTCCATCCGCTACCCCATGGAGGTGGGCCTGGAGGGCGACGCGAAGGAGACGCTGCGCGCGCTGCTACCCCAGTTGAAGCGCAAGGAGGACCGGAGCTGGCGCGAGGGCGTGGAGAAGGGCGTGGCGCGGTGGTGGAAGGTGCTGGAGGCGCGCGCCATGGTGGACGCGAACCCCCTCAACCCGCAGCGCGTGTTCTGGGAGCTGTCCCCGAAGCTGCCCGGCGACGTCATCCTCACGGCGGACTCGGGCAGCTCCACCAACTGGTTCGCGCGCGACCTGAAGGTGCGCCAGGGGATGCTGGCGTCCCTGTCCGGCAACCTGGCCACCATGGGCTGCGGCGTGCCGTACGCCCTGGGCGCGAAGTTCGCCTTCCCGCACCGCCCGGTGCTCGCGGTGGTGGGCGACGGCGCCATGCAGATGAACGGCAACGCGGAGCTCATCACCGTGGCGAAGTACTGGAAGGAGTGGAAGGACCCGCGCCTCATCGTCCTGGTGCTCAACAACCGCGACCTGAACCAGGTGACGTGGGAGCAGCGGGTGATGGCCGGCGACCCGAAGTACGCCGCGTCCCAGGACCTGCCGGACTTCCCCTACGCGAAGTACGCCCAGTCCCTGGGCCTCAAGGGCCTCCGCGTGGACCGGCCGGACCGGCTGGCCGCCGCGTGGGATGAGGCGCTGGCCTCGGACCGGCCCGTCGTCCTCGAGGCCTGCACCGACCCGGACGTGCCGCCCCTGCCGCCGCACATCACCCTGGAGCAGGCGAAGATGTTCGCCTCCGCCGTCGTTAAGGGCGACCCGGACGCCGCCGGCTTCATCAAGCAGTCCATGAAGGGCGTGGTGGAGACCCTCCTCCCCCACAAGGGCCACAAGCCCTGACGCGGAAGCCAGCCCGCTAGCCCGCGCTCCCCTGGGGCGCGGGCGTCTCCTCCTTCACCAGCCAGCGCATCGTCGCCTCCGTGACGACCCCGAACAGGGCCGTCTGCGCGAACAGCCAGGCGTGCTCCGCGCGCGACCAGCTGTTCGCCATCGTCGTCGCCTTGAAGAGGGGGAAGGCCGCGCGCTCGAGCGCGAGCACGCCCAGGCCCAGCAGCGCGCCGCTGTGCAGCAGGGTCCACTTCGACGTGCGCCTGCGCACCAGGCCCCAGCCCATGCCCAGCAGGGGCCCATAGCCCGCGCGCAGCGCGAAGGCCCACCGCGACGCCTCATGCCGGGACAGCCTCCTTCCGAACAGCCGGCCCAGCACGTGCCGCGCGATGTTTCGCGCGGCGTAGGGCGGCGGATGGCCCAGGGTGGCATTGCGCACCTTGACCAGCACCCCCAGGGCGCCGGTGCCCACGGCCCCGGCGACATACGCGGCGGCGTATGGGTTCCTCATGGCCTATCCCTTCATCAGGTTGCGCATCACGAACCACAGGTTGGCCGGACGCTCCGCCAGCCGTCGCATGAAATACGGATACCAGTGCTTCCCATACGGGACATAGACGCGCACCGGGTGGCCGTCCTTCACCAGCCGCTCCTGCAGGTCGCGCCGGATGCCATACAGCATCTGGAATTCGAAGGCGCCCCTGGGCAGGTGCTGGCGCGCGGCGTACTCCAGCGTGGCGTCAATCATCCGCTCATCATGCGTGGCGATGCCGTGATACACGCCGCTGTCCAGCAGGATGCGCATGCAGCGCACGAAGTTCGCGTCCACGTCCTGCTTGTCCGGGAAGGCCACGTCCGGACCCTCCAGGTAGGCCCCCTTGCACAGGCGGATGCGGACGCGCTCGGCGCACAGGGCCTTCGCGTCCTCCTCCGTGCGCTTGAGGTAGCTCTGGAGCACCGCCCCCACGTGCGTCTCCCCGAACTCCGAGTGCAGGTCCCGCACGATGTCCAGGGTCACCTGCGTGACGGCGCTCTCCTCCATGTCCACGCGCACGAAGGAGTCCCGCGCCGCCGCGTCCGCCACCACCGCCCGCGCGTTGCGCAGCGCCAGGCTCCGGTCGAACAGCAGGCCGCACTGCGTGAGCTTCAGCGACACGTTGGCCTTCACGCCCACCTGGTCGATGCGCGCGAGCAGCCGCTGGTAGTGCCGCACCTCGTCGCGCGTCTCCTGGGGCGAGCGCACCGCCTCGTTGAGGTGGTCGAAGCTGGCCAGCAGCCCCTTCGCCGTGAGGGCCCGCACCGCGTCCACCGCCTCCTCCAGCGTCTCCCCCGCGATGAAGCGCGACGCCAGCTGGCGAAAGGGTTTGAGCCGGGTGGCCACGTCCTTGAGGTTGGACTGGCGCGACAGGAACAACAGCGCGGAGCGGGACAGGTGGTCGGCGGCGGTCGTCATGCGGATGTTCCCCCGACGATAGAGATAAGGCCTGCTCAGTCAGGGTGCCGCGACAGGAAGTCGGACACGCGCGCATTGAACGCTTCCGGGTGGCTCATGTACGGCAGGTGACTGGCCGTCTCCAGGAACTCCAGCCGGGCCCCCGGCACGTGCGCCGCCACGTCGCGCGCGGCGGCCGGCGGCACCAGCAGGTCGCGGCCGCCCTCGATGATGAGCGTGGGCACGCGCAGCTCCCGCAGCCGGTGCAGGAAGTCCGCGGACAGGATGTCGCGCAGCCGCCGCATCAGCTCCAGCGACGACAGGCGCCGCGCCTCGCGCACGATTTCGGCCCGCCCCTCCGGCGGCAGCCACCGGCCGCCCAGCACCCGGGCCACCGTGGGCGCGAACACATACGCCAGCGGCCGGGGCGCCCGCACCAGCGTGGACAGCGTCAACGCCAGCCGCCGCACCTTGCGCACGCTGGCCACCGGCGACACCAGCACCAGCGCCTTCACCCGCTCCGGGTGCTCCAACGCATACGCGATGGACAGCAGGCTGCCATAGGAAGACCCCATCAGCGCGAAGCGCTCCGGCAGCCCCGCCTCCGGGTGGTTGAGCACGGACAGGTTCCACTGCAGCGGCGTATGCGTCGCGGGCGTCTTCAGGGGCGGCGTCCACAAGAGCAGGTTCCACGCCTGCGCCAGCGGCTCCATGGGCGCGAAGGACCGGCCGCTGGCGCCCAGGCCCGGAAGACAGACCACGGTGCGTGATACATCCCTGTTTCCCTGGGGAAAGGTGAACAGCCGCACCGGCGTGCCCCGGATGACGCGCTCCTCGCACTCCAGCTGTTCATAGCCTTGCTGGATGTCTTCCACGTCCGGCACCAGCGGCGGCACGCGGGCGCGAGGCGAAACAGCGGCGGGGGCGGAGGCGTCAAGCATGGCAGGCCCTCAGGAGCAGGCGCCGGACGCTGGCGGCCACGCGGTCGCGGAAGGCCCGCATGCGCGACTCCGACGCACCCGACGGCGGCGGTTCATGGGGTTCACCCACGGCGAAGGTGAGCTGGACGGGCAGCGGCAGTGGACCCAATCCCATCACCAGGGGCATGCGGTATTTGTCCTCCGCGGCCAGGCGCACGCACCAGCGGTCCTCGTCCGGAGGCCAGAAGAAGGTGTCATCCACCCCAAAACCCGCGAAGGGCACCACCGGCACCCCGGCCTGCATGGCCAGCCGCACGAAGCCCAGCGCGCGCTCCCATCTGAGGCGGTAGCGGCCCTGGCTGCGTTTGAAGGTCTCCCGCGCGCCGCCCGGATAACAGACGACGAGCTGTCCCTCCTGGAGCGAGCGGAGCGCGTTCTCCCGCGTCCCCTCCACGCCGCCCAGCCACGGCAGCACCGTCCTCACGAGGGGAATCTTGAAGAACCCCCGCTCCGCGAGCCCCAGCGGATAGCGCCCCGTGGCCTGGTGCACGAGGTGGAAGAAGGCGGGTGTCTCGTATCCCCAGACACCGTGGTTGCCCACCAGCAGCAGCGGCCCCTGCCTGGGCAGGTGTTCAGCGCCCATCAGCCGGGCGCGGTGGTAGCGCGCGGACAGGGCGGCGCCATGCTCCGCGAAACGGAAGACGGTCTGTCGGACGCGGGTGAGTGGGTTTTCCACGGTGGAGCAGAAGATGCAGCCGCCCTCGCGGGCCTGCACCCCGGCACCAGGCGGGCGGGCAGGGGCTCCACCGGCGCCGCCACCGCGAAAGGGGCATGCACGCCAGCAGGCTGCCTTTCACTCCGGCGCCGCCGTGGGGAAGGGGGCCGGTTGTCTGCTTCCGGGGCCGTGCTGATGCTTGAGGGCATGGCCGGCCCATTCGACATCCTCCTGCAACAACACCGCGAGCTGGAGGCGCTGCTGGAGCGGCTGGCTTCGGAGACGGACGTGGAGGAGCTGGCGCACGACCAGGAGACCCTCGCCCGCCTCCTGCGCCTGCACTCCCGCCTGGAGGAGCGCTGCGTCCAGCCGCTGCTCACGCGCGTGGAGGGCCGCACCCGCGCCCGCGAGGAGGCGGAAGACCACCTCACCCTGCGCGAGCTGATGGAGGAATTGCAGGAGCTGACGCCTCGCGGCGTCGAGTGGCAGGCGCGCCTCTTCACGCTGGAAGACCGGATCGTGGCGCATGTGCAGGCCACCGAACACGGAGTGCTCCCCCGGCTGTCCGCGTCCCTGGACTCTGAGGAACTGGCGGAACTGGGACATGACCTCGCACTGACGTACGAGGAACTGCTGGAGCGCTCGCAGCATCCCCCCGCCTCCAGTCGCGGAGCGTTGTTGGAACCCCTGCATTGGGATGCGTGAAAGGGGCGCTGAAAGCGCCGCCGAGCCCCATTTCCCGGGCCTTTCACGCCTGCTGATACGCAGCGGCGTCACAACTTTTTATCGCTTCCTTCGACAAATGCCTTTCTGGAAGGTATTGGTAGTCCGGCGTGCCGGTTCACGCCAAGGCAATGCTCCCCCCTTAAACCGAGGATTGTTCGAAATGTCAGTTGACAAGGCGTTCCGCGAGATGATTCGCAACGAGATTGAAGTCCAGCTCAAGCCCCTGCGTGACGTGGTGTCTCGTCTGGAGTCTGGGACGGCGGACCTGGACGCGCTGCGCAGCGTGGCCGAGCGGCTGGCGCCCCTGGCCCAGGTGGTGGGCCCCCTCTTCGGCGCGAACGCGCCCGCGGCGGGCAAGGCCGGCCG
>NZ_JBKGHJ010000153.1:0-16587 GCF_046520365.1 Corallococcus sp. 4LFB | reverse complement strand
CCGCGGACCTGCGGGACGTGGGCCGGCGCGTGCTGCGGCCGCTGGCCCGGGTGCTGGAGGGCACGCCCACCTTCCCGGACCACCCCGTGGTGCTGCTGGCGGAGGACCTGGCGCCGTCGGACACCGCGAAGCTGGACCCCGCCATGGTGCTGGGCCTGTGCACGGCGAGCGGCGGCACCACGTCGCACACGGCCATCATCGCGCGCTCGCTGGACCTGCCGGCGGTGGTGGCGGTGGGGCCGTCGGTGCTGGACCTGCGCGATGGCCAGCACTGCATCCTGGACGGGGACGCGGGCGTGCTCGTCGTGGGCCCTTCGGAGCGGGACCGGACGAAGGCCGCGCACCAGCGCGAGCGGGTCCGCACGAAGCGCGAGGAGGAGAAGCTGGAGCGCTACCGGCCCGCCATCACGCTCGACGGCAAGCGCGTGGAGGTGGCCGCGAACATCAGCGAGGCCGCGGATGCGCGCAAGGCCGTGGAAGCGGGCGGCGAGGGCGTGGGGCTGATGCGCACGGAGTTCCTCTTCCTCAGGCGCGACGACCCGCCCGGCGAGGAGGAGCAGCTCCACGCGTACCGCACCATGGTGCACGCGCTGAACGGCCTGCCGCTCATCCTGCGCACGCTGGACATCGGCGGGGACAAGCGCGTGCCCTACCTGTCGCTGCCGGCGGAGGAGAACCCGTTCCTCGGCGTGCGCGGCATCCGGCTGTGCTTCGAACGGGAGGACCTGTTCCGCACGCAGCTGCGCGCCATCCTGCGCGCGTCGAAGGAGGGGCCGGTCCGCATCATGTACCCGATGGTGGCGATGCCCGAGGAGCTGGCGAAGGCCCAGGCCATCACCGAGTCCGTGCGCCGCGAGGTCGGCGCGGCGCCGGTGGAGACGGGCATCATGATTGAAGTGCCCTCGGCGGTGATGATGGCGGAGCGGCTGGCGCGCGACGTGTCGTTCTTCTCCATCGGCACCAACGACCTGACGCAGTACGTGCTGGCCATGGACCGGCAGCACCCCGTGCTCGCGCCCCAGGCGGACGGCCTGCACCCGGCCGTGCTGCGCATGGTGGACCTCACGGTGAAGGCGGCGAGGCGGGCGGGCATCTGGGTGGGCGCGTGCGGCGGCATCGCGGGGGACCCGTCCGGCGCGGTGGTGCTGTCCGGCCTGGGCGTCAGGGAGCTGAGCGTGGCCATCCCCAGCATCCCGGCGGTGAAGGCGCTGCTCCGGGGCATCTCCATGGCGGACGCGGAGGGGCTGGCGCGGCTGGCGCTGGAGTGTGGCAACGCCGCCGAGGTGCGCGGCCTGGTGCGCGGCCTGCTGGCCCGCAAGGAAGCGAAGGCATGAGGCCGACGAAGCCGGGCGTGGTGACGGTCACGTTGAACGCGGCCATCGACCAGACGCTGGAGTGTCCGGGGTTCACGGCGGGCGCGGTGAACCGCGTGGTGGCGGAGACGCGCACGGCCGGGGGGAAGGGCATCAACGTGGCGGCGTTCCTCGCGGGAGGTGCCCGGCCGGTGACGGCGGCGGGCTTCCTGGGCACGGACACCGTGCCGCTGTTCGAGGCGCTGTTCCGCGAGCGCGGCATCCAGGACCACTGCCTCCGGCTGCCCGGCTCCAGCCGCGTGAACATCAAGGTCGTGGACCGCACGAGCGGCGCGGTGACGGACCTGAACCTGCCCGGCCTGCGCGTGCCGGAGGAGGCGCTGGCCGCGCTGCTGGCGACGCTGGATGCCTTGGCGGAGGACCACGGCTGCTTCGTGCTGTCGGGCAGCGTGCCGGCGGGAGTGCCCGCGTCCATCTACGCCACGTTGACGGAGCGCCTGCGAGCGAAGGGAGCCCTGGTCGCGGTCGATACCAGCGGAGAGCCCCTGCGCCACGCGGTGGCCGCGAAGCCGGACTTCGTGAAGCCGAACGCGCACGAGCTGGGCGAACTGGTGGAGCACCCGCTGAGGAACCCGGGCGACATGGCGCGCGCCGCGAGGGAGCTGCACGCGGGAGGCATCGGGCTGGTGGTGGTGTCGCTGGGCGCGGACGGCGCGCTGTTCGTCTCGGACGACGGCGCGTGGCGGGCGCTGCCGCCGCCCGTGGAGGTGGCGAGCACCGTGGGCGCGGGCGACGCGCTGGTGGCGGGAGTGCTGGCGGCGAGGCTGGACGGCCACGACCTGGAGACCTGCGCGAGGAGGAGCACGGCCTTCGCGGCGGGGAAGCTCGCGAGGGTGGGCCCGGTGCCCCCGGCGCCGGAGCGGGTGGCGGAGCTGGTCCACGCGGTGCGGATGCACCCGCTGGGCACGGCCTGAGAGACAGCGGCACGACAAGGACGTGCTGGCGCTCGTCGTGCTCGAGCAGCCCCTGACGGACGCGGGCTGACTAGCACCCGCGGGGCAGGTGCACGCGGAAGGTGGTGCCCGCCTCCGCCGTGGACGCCACCTCCACCTCGCCGCCGTGCGCGCGGACGATTTGATTCACGATGAAGAGGCCCAGCCCCACGCTGCGGTGCTCGCTGCCCTCGGTGGTGCCCCGGGTCATCGGCTCGAAGAGCACGGGCAGCAGCGCCGGCGGGATGGGCGTCCCCGCGTTCGTCACCGCCAGCACCACCTCGCGCTCGTCGCCGCGCGCCTCCACCCGGATGTGCGCGCCCGGAGCGCTGTACTGCACGGCGTTGGTGAGCAGGTTGGTCAGCACCTGCGCGATGCGGTCCGGGTCCCACTTCCCGCGCCCGTTGCCCTCGCACACCAGGTCCAGCGCGCGTCCCTGCGCGGTGAGCCGCACCTCGTCCACCACCTGCTCGGCGACTTCATGCAGGTCCATGGGCTGGGGCTTCACCGGCAGGGGCATGCCCGTGCGCACGTGGGTGAAGTCCAGCAGGTCGCGGATGAGCCGGTTCGCCCGGTCCGACGAGTCGAGGATGCGCCGCAGCCCCCGCCGGGCCCGGTCATCCAGGTCCGTCCTGCGCATCAGCGTCGCCGCCGCCAGCGAGATGGCGTTGAGCGGGTTGCGCAGGTCGTGGCTGACGATGCCCATCAGCTGCTCGCGCAGGACCGACGTCTCGTGGGCGCCCAGCAGCTGCGAGTCGCGGTCGGAGAGCACCTCCTCCTGCTCCAGCTGGTGGCCCACCAGGTCGCCCAGGTGGCGGAAGATCTCCAGCGTGTCGTCGGTCAGGTCCGAGGGCCTCGAATCCAGCGCGCACATCACGCCGAAGAAGTCCCCGTTGCGCCGGTACAGCGGCACCGCGATGTAGCTCTCCACGTTGTAGAGCTTCGGCGCGGGGTGGTCCTGGAAGCGCGGGTCCTGGCTCGCCTGGTTCACCCGCAGCGGCGTGCCCAGGTTCCGCACGGTGTTGCAGAACGTGGTGCCGACGGCCAGCGTGTCCCCGGGCTTCAGCCCGAAGCCCATCTCGTCCAGCACCGCGCAGCACGTCCACGACTCCGGCGTCACGCGCGCCACCACCGCCAGGCGCAGCCCCGTGGTCCGCGCCAGCACCCGCAGCACCGTCTTCACCGCTTCGATGCGCCCCACGGCCTCCACATCCGCGGAGAGCGAAGCCGGGGGGCGGATCCGCGCGTTCGCGGGCTGGGAAGGGCTCATGGATTTCCTCACGCCCGAGTCTATCCAGCACGTCCCGGTGATGCCCGTGGACTTCGGTCCAGGGTGGCGCGCACCCGCTCGCGGACTACGCCGGGCCACCGGCCGTGCGGCCCTCGAGCTTCTCGATGGCCGCGCGCACGGCGGGGGGCACCGGCACCTTCTCGTGCGTCGTGTAGCGCAGCGTCACGATGATGGAGCCGCCGCGCGTGTAGAGGACGCCGTCGTCCGCGCCCGCCACCGCGTGCTCGAAGGTGATGGAGGAGTTGCCCACCCGCGTGACGCGCGCGCCCGCCACCAGGTTCACCGGGAACACCACCGGCTTGAGGTAGTCCGCGTGCGTGTTCGCCAGGATGGGGCCCACGCCGTCCGCCGTCGTCATCTCGGCCCCCGCGCCGGACGGCCCCACCAGCCCGATGCGGGCCAGGTACGCGATGCGCGCGGACTCGAACCAGGTGAACGTGCGGGCGTTGTTCACGTGCCCGAACGCGTCCATCTCGCTCCAGTGCACGGGGAAGGGCACGACGACGGGGAAGTCCTTCAGGGGAGCATTCGACATGCCCCCAGGCTCTCAGGGACCGTCCCGCCAGGGAACGGAAACCACGCCTGCCTGCCCTCCAGGAGCCCCGGGCAGGCATGCTAAGCCAGGGGTCCATGGCTCTCCGGTCCACACTGGCGCCGCCCGCCCTCCCGTCCCTTCCCTCCGCCGTCCGGGGTCCCCGCGATGGCCGGTGAGCCCCTGCGCCCTGAAGCGGAGCGCCCCTACGACGCGCCCGCGCCCTGGGAGGAGCAGGGCCCCACGCCCCCGCCGCAGGTGGTGCGCGAGCGAGGCAGCGCCACCGCCACCAAGCCCCAGAAGCACGCGGACATGGTGCGCTGGCTGCACCCCACGCAGGTGCTGCGTACGGGCCTGGACGCGGTGGTGGCCACGGTGTTCGGCGCGCGAGCGGACCACCGGCTCATCGAAGCGGTGGTGCGTCCGCAGCAGCCCTACTTCGACTACTCGGAGGAGAGCGGCGCGGACGGCGACTTCTGGCTCGACTACGTCTCCGACATCGGCGACGGCTGGGACTCCACCTACGCGGTGGCGCGCCTGCTGGCGCTCCCGGAGCTGCGGCTCCCGGAGGAGGACGGCAGGACGGCCCACGTCACGCCGCGAGGCCGCGTCCTGGTGTTCGGCGGGGATGAGGTCTACCCGGGCGCCAGCCGCGAGACGTACGAGGAGCGCACGGTGCAGCCCTACGAGGCCGCCATGCGCCGCTCGCAGGCGCCCCACCCGGACCTGTTCGTCATCCCGGGCAACCACGACTGGTACGACGGCCTGTCCGCCTTCATGCGGCTGTTCTGCGCGCAGCGCTGGGTGGCCGGGCGCCGCACGAAGCAGAGCCGCAGCTACTTCGCGCTGAAGCTGCCGAAGAACTGGTGGCTCATCGGCACGGACGTGCAGCTCAACAGCGACATCGACGTGCCGCAGGTGGAGTACTTCCGCCACGTCGCGGAGCAGATGGGCCCCGACGACCGCGTCATCCTCTGCAACGCGGAGCCCGCGTGGGTGCTGGCGGCGGCCGCGCGGCGCGCCAAGGGCAGCTACCTGGAGAACAACCTGGAGTACCTGGAGGAGAAGGTGCTCGGGCGGCGCATCGCTGTCTTCCTCGCGGGCGACCTGCACCACTACCGCCGGCACGAGGACGACACCGGCCAGCACCGCATCACCGCGGGCGGCGGCGGCGCCTTCATGCACCCCACGCACGCGCCCGCGGCGCCCGTGCTGCGCGACGGCTCCACGCTGCGCAAGAGCTTCCCGGACGAGGCCACGTCGCGGAAGCTGGCGCGCAAGAACCTGTTGCTCATCCGGTACAGCCCGCTGTTCGGGCTCATCACCGGCCTGTGGTACCTGCTGCTCGCGCTGGCGGCCTACGCGGAGGTGGGCTCGCTGGGCCTGTCCCGCCTGCCGGAGGTGGTGACGGCGGTGGCCAACAGCATGGTCAACCGGCCGTGGACGCTCATCCTGGGGATGGTGACGGTGGGCGGCCTCGCGGGGCTGGCGGACGCGGCGCTCGGGAAGTGGCGGGCGCTGCTGGGCAGCCTGCACGGCGCGGCGCACATCCTGGCGGCGTTCTTCATCGCCTGGGGGGGCACGTACTTGACGGTGAGCAAGCTGGGCGTGTGTCCGGTGCTGACGCCGGATGGCGCGCACTGCGCGGACGGCTGGCTGCACCTCGCGGGCAAGTTCTTCTTCTCCAGCGCGTTCACCTTTGTGGGGGGGTTCCTCGTGGGCCCGTTCATCACGGGCGTGTACCTCTGGCTGAGCGTGAACTTCTTCGGCGCGCACTCCAACGAGGCCTTCGGGTCGCTGGCGCTGCCGGACTGGAAGAACTTCCTGCGCATGCGCATCGGGAAGGACGGGGCGCTGACCATCTACCCCGTGGGCCTGGAGCGCGTGCCGCGCAAGTGGAAGCCCACCGGCGCGGGGCCCATGTCGCCCGCGTTCGACCCGGACGACCCCCGCGCCACCGAGCCGTTCCTCATCGAGCCGCCCATCCGCGTCTGCCGCTGACGCTACCCCGGCCGAGCGCGCCGCGAAGGGCGCGCCCGGGACCGGAAGACTACCGGTGGTCCACGGTCTCGTTGGACAGCGACACCGTCTTCGCCGTGCTCGTCACGAGCACCTGGTCGATGTCCTGGGCCGCGCCCGCGCTCGGAGCGTCCGAGATCAGCACCAGTTCATCCCCCACGACGATCTCCGGAGCCGCCATGGCGGAGTCTCCCACCGAGTAGCCGTTGAAGGGCGACGTGAAGGAGTGGCTGGCGTAAGGGTACTTGCCGTTGCCGAGCACCCACTGGTCGTTGCCCGCCCCGTGTCGGCACGGGATGTTGCAATAGGCGCACGCGATGGGTCCCTGGCCACACATCGACATGCACAGATCGAAGCGCAGGATGGTGCAGGACGGCTTGCCAAAACCCGCGATGGACCGGGCCCCCACGCTGCCGCTGGGCAGTCCGCTCGCGAAGGCCACGAGCCTGCCCTCCAGGAACACCATCGCCGAGTAGGTGGTCGGCTTGCCGTCCGCGTCCACGAAGCTCGCCGCGAACTCCTGCCCTTCGGCCGTGTCCGTGACGGTGGAGGTGGAGACCACCTTGCCCCCCGAGAGGTGCGTCTTGACGGTCGTCTCCTTCTCCTCGCCGGAGGGCTCGTAGCGCAGCCCCGCGCTCCAGCCCATGACGTGCCCGGCGTCCACGGTCACGCCGTCCTTGCCGGACGCATCGCGGGACGCGGCGAGCAGCTCGTTGCCCTCCACCACCAGCTTCGCGCCGCCCGCGGCGCAGTGCTTCATGCCCGCGAACTGGACACAGTCCTCCGCATGCGCCTGCGCGAACGGAAGGGCCAGGACGCACAGCGTGGCGAGACCAGAAGGGACAAGACGGCGGAACAGACGCATGCGGGGGGCTCCTGACAGGTTCCGGGGGAAATCCCAGGAAGACGGTCAGCGCCTGCCTTCATCCGACATGCCAACGATTCTCCGTGAACCTGGGAAAGCCCATCCCAGGCAGGAGCACGGTGCCCGGAGTGAACCTGTGACCTCGGGTGTCACAGCCGCAGGCGGTTCTGTGACCCGCGGGGCTACAGGTCCCTGGGAGGCCGCGCCGCGTCCTCCACGAGCGGCGCGATGCCGGGCTGCTTGCGGGTGAGCGCCACGTAGTCCTGGAGGGCCGCGTCCAGGCCCACGTCGCGCTTCGCGCGCTCGGACAGGAACCACTTGTGCTCCAGCACCTGGCAGTAGAGCTCCGCGGTGTCCGCCGCGCGGCCCAGGTCCTTCTGCAGGCGTGACAGCGTGGGGTGGTAGCGCTCGTCCAGCCAGCGGAACGCGGCCACGCTCAGGGGCACGCTGCGGTCCAGCTTGCGCGTGAGCGTGGCCTTCATCTCCTGCATCTCGTTGAGCAGCAGGCTCGCCTGGCGCTCCTCCGCGACGATGCCGGTGAGCGTGTGCAGCTGGTGCCGGTGGTACTCGCGGTCCGTGACGATGGTGCGCATGCGCAGCTGGCTGCCCTCCCCGCTCGCCAGCAGCTCCACCTCGCCCACGGAGAAGCCCAGGTCGTTGAGCGTGCGGATCCGCTCGTGGATGCGGTAGCTCTCGTGCGGCTGGAGGATGAGCTCGCGGTTGATCTCCGCCCACAGCCGCTCGTAGCGCTGGCGGATGCTGGCCGCGGTCTCCTGCCAGGCCTCCAGCTCCTGGGGCAGCTCCTCCGCCAGCTCCACGCGAGCGGCCAGGTCCGCCAGGCCTCCGGCGACGTTCTCCTCCATGATTTGCAGGTCCAGCTCGCGCTGGCCGGCGGAGAGCTGTTCATGCAGCTCGGACGTCTCCGCGTCCACCGCGTACGCCTGCAGCTCGCCCGCGTCGCGGCGGAAGAGCACGTTGGACAGCGAGCAGTCCCCCCAGAAGAAGCCGCCCAGGTGCAGCCGCACCAGCAGGCCCGCCATCGCGTCCAGGAGCCGTGAGCGGTAGCGCTCCAGGCCCTGGTGCATGAACAGCGCGCGGTACGGCAGCGACGACGCGAGGTATTGGGTGATGAGCAGCCCGGGCCGGTCGCCGGGCGCGGACTCCAGCCCCTCTTCCGTCTGCACGGCCAGGCCCACGGGACACACCGACGGCAGGCGGCGGTCCTCCAGGCCGCGCAGCAGGTCGTACTCGCGCTGCGCCACGCGCGCGGGGGTCTCCTTGAAGGCGTAGATGGTGGCGCCGTAGCTGACGAAGACGACGACGTGCCGGGACAGGCCGCGCGGCACCTCCACCACGCGCGGTGAGCGCTCCGTCCACGCCTCCAGCGGCAGCTCCCAAGGCAGGTCGAGGAAGTCCGGGTGCCCCTGCCGGATATGCAGGGAGTGGAGGCGGCGTGCGGGGTGGGACATGGCGGCCACAAGCCTACTGTCCGGGTGAGCGCGCGGCATCCAGGCCCCGGGCTGGCCCGCGTGGAACGTTCGCTGTTAGAGGGAGGAGCCATGCGCCCCCTCCGCGGACTCTCCCTCTGCGGCGCGGCCCTGCTGTCGGCCTGCGCCGGTTCCTCGCCTTCGCCCGCTGTCACTCCGCCCACGTCCGGAAACATCACGCTCGCCGCGCCCGCGGGAGACGCGTGGTACCGGGGCGCGGTGTTCTACGAGGTGTTCGTGCGCAGCTTCCAGGACTCCAACGGCGACGGCGTGGGGGACCTGCCAGGGCTCATCTCGCGGCTGGACTACCTGAACGACGGCGACCCGGCGACGACGGACGACCTGGGCGTGGACGCGCTGTGGCTGATGCCGGTGTTCGCGTCGCCCAGCTACCACGGCTACGACGTGGTGGACTACGAGCGCATCCAGACGGCGTACGGCTCGCTGGAGGATTTGCAGCGGCTGTGTGACGAGGCGCACCGCCGGGGCATGCGCGTCATCCTCGACTTCGTCATCAACCACACCAGCGCGTCGCATCCGTGGTTCGTGGACTCGGCGTCCTCGGCGCAGTCGGCGAAGCGGGACTGGTACCAGTGGCGGACGAACAACCCGGCGTGGGCGCAGCCGTGGGACACGTACTCGCAGACCAACACGTGGCATCAGCAGGACACGGGCTGGTACTACGGCGTCTTCTGGGGCGGCATGCCGGACCTCAACTTCCAGACGCCCGCGGTGCGCGAGGAGGTGAAGCGCCTGGCGACGCTGTGGCTCCAGCGCGGCGTGGACGGCTTCCGGCTGGACGCCGCGCGCTACCTCATCGAGACGGGCGGCGGCGTGGGGCAGGCGGACACGCCGGAGACGCACGCGTTCTGGAAGGAGTTCTCCGCGCACGTGCGGTCGGTGAAGCCGGACGCGGTGCTGGTGGGTGAGAACTGGAGCGAGACGCCGTCGGTGGCGAAGTACTACGGCTCCACGGCGACGGTGCCGGGCGGGGACGAGCTGCCGCTCAACTTCAACTTCCCCCTGTCCGCGCGAGTGATTGAGGGCATCAACGCGGGCAACGGCGGGGGCGTGGCGTCGAAGCTGCTGGAGATGAAGAACCACTATCCGGCCGGCGTGGCGGACGCGCCCTTCCTCACCAACCACGACATGGTGCGGCTGGCGACGCAGTTCACGAACGACGGGGCGAAGCTGGGGCTCGCGGCGTCGGTGTTGCTGACGCTGCCGGGCGCGCCGTTCCTCTACTACGGAGAAGAGGTGGGCCTGGGGAACGGCAACGCCAACAACGACGAGTCCAAGCGCACGCCGATGCCGTGGACGGCCGCCGCGGGGGGCGGCTTCACCACGGGGTCGCCCTGGTACGGCTTCTCCAGCGGCCGGGAGACGGCGAACGTGGAGGCGCAGCGGAGCAACCCGGGGTCGCTGCTGTCGCGCTACCGGAACCTCATCCACGCGCGTCAGGCTTCGGAGGCGCTGCGCAACGGAGGCCTGCGGCTGCTCACGCCGACGACGGGCGTGTCGCGCTCGCTGGCGTTCGTGAGGACGCTGGGAGACGAGCAGGTGCTGGTGGTCCACAACTTCTCCACCGGGCAGGAGTCCGTGGGGCCGTTCGACGTGGAGGCCACGACGGCGGAGCCGCTGTTCCTGGACAACGGCGTGACGCCGCTCGCGGGTGGGTCGGGAGCGTGGAAGACGAGCGTGCCGGCCCGCTCCACGGGCATCTGGCGGCTGCGTTAGCTGACGGCGGGCTGGCGCCAGGAGCGGGAGAGGTGGCCTTCTCCCGCTTCGTTGAAGCGGCGGATCAGTTCGGCCGCCGCACCCTTGCCCTGGCGGAGCAGCCACTTGAGCTCCGCGGGCATCAGCGCCTTCACGGTGAGGAGCCGGACCTCGCCCCCGGGAAGCGCGAAGCGCGAGGGTAGCGAGTCCGTCTCCATGCCGATGAGCACGGCCACGCGGCCCTCGGGGGTGACGAGGGTTTCGGGCATGCCCACTCCGTCCACCTCCATGGACAGCGTGCCGTTGGCCAGGGAGACACGGAGCTTCTCGAGCTCGGCGACCTCGTAGGCGACGCGTTCGAGGAGGTGCACCGGCCAGCTCTTCCACACCTCCCCGAGCGGCTCCGGGGTCTCGATGGCGAGCTCCAGGCCGAAGCCCGCGGTGGGGTGGTCCAGGATGTCGTTGAACGGGTCGGACAGGCCGTCAGTGACGATGAGCATGCCGCCATCAGGACGGCGCATGGCCTTCCAGCCCTGTCGTTTTCCGGGCCAAGGCCCGCCCACGACAGGAGGGATGTAGAGGTCATCCGCCATGTCGCCAAGCCCTCGCCATATGGAATGACGGGCGATGCGAGCCTGGTCCCACAGGTCACCGCGCTTCTTCGTCTCCGCACGCCGCACAGGATCGAAGGTCGTGGGACCGGTAACGGGTTCGAACACGGCGCCCGTGATGCCCGCGCGCTCCATCGCGGCCTTTATGTCCTCGGAGACGATGAGAGCGACCCTCCATTCGGAGGGACGGAACACCTTGGCATCACCCACCTTCGATGGGTCGATGCGCATGTCTGAGATGGAGAAAAGCTTCCCAACCTTCTCGGGAATCCCATCCTCCTCGGACCAGTAGTCCACCTCCGCGGAAGCCTCGGTGTCGATGCATGTGAATTTACGAAGGGCGTTGAGGATGAAGTACGGCCCTGCGCGGTCGTCGACCTCGACGGGAATCAACTCCACGTCAGTGGGAGCCAGCTCTTGGAACAGGGCGGCCAGCTTTGCATTGACCACCGGAGTACCGAACGCCGCGTGGGAGTAATCAAGGGATTCTCCCTCCATATCCAGCGGAAGCTTGATCTGCCCCTTGAAGTGGGCGGGTTCCCCCACACTGAATTGCCAGGGGTCGTCGAGTTCTTGCCGCTGATCATCAAGCGGATGCCCCAAGCACCAGCACCCTTCTGCCACATGTTCGGAAAGGTCGAAGTACTTCGTCGCCATGGACGACTCTCCTCTGTCACTCCACGCCGGTAACCCATCGATTCAGATCCGTCCCTTCCTTTTGGATCTGATTCGCGAGCCTTTGCAGCGCTCTCGTCAATGAGACGCGGCAGTCTTGCATGGTTCTGCATTGTGCCGTCGCATCCTTCAGCTCCTTGAGAACCTTCTTGTGGTACGCCTCTGGGTGAGGTCCTCGGTGTCCCGGGACGCGAACCTTGTTCGCCGGGTCATCGAGCGACATCCCCGCCTTGTCGAAGATCTTCTGGAACTTTGGCGACCAAGGGCCACCGCGATTCGTGGCACTCCACCACTTGTTGGAAGCGATGTGGTGCTCATGGCCCTCCGCATCCGCGCCACTCGCGACGGGCCCCTTGTCGTCCCGCGCGGACATGGCCACGGCATTCGGTGCCAGCACCAGGGTGACAACGCCCTCGGAAGACACGGCCGCGGACTCCACCTGCGCCGCCGCGCCCAGCCGGAAGCCCCCCATCTCCGCGGCCACCAGGGAGGCCTGCCCTGAACCCGGGAGCGTCGCGACCTTCGCCGCGAACGTCTCCGCCGTGCTGCCCACCGCCGCCAGCGCCAGCATCACGAAGGCCCGCGCGGCGTTCTTCCCCATCACCTCGCCGTACTCCTCCCCCACGTCTCGAAGCTCATCGAACGTCCGGGCCACCCGCGCCTGTTCGGACAGCTCGATCCAGCCCTGGATGAGGTTCCACACCGTGTCGATGCCCAGGTAGGCGATGAGGACCACCGTCATCGTCGCCGCGATGCCCTTTGACACAGGCTCCGGCATCAGCCACAGCGCCAGGTACACCGTCCCCGTCGCGACGATGGTCGTGAGCACCGCGCGCTGATCCGTCATCCCCACCAGCGCGTCCGACGTCTCGTCCCACACCGAGTCCAACGCGATGGCGAATGCCAGCGAACGCCGCCCGTCCTCATCCAGCGTGGCTCCAGCCTCCAGCAACTGGAGACAGTCCCCCGGTGTCTGCTTGCGCTGGCACCACCGCCCATAGGCGCTCGCCAGCTCCCGGTCCGCGTCATCCACCAGCAGCCGCGCACGCGTCGGCTCCTCCACGGAGACCAGCCCCAGGCGCCCGCGCACGTGGGCATACGCCTTCGTGGAGAACGAGCCCGCGAACTGCCGGTACGCCGCCTCGCGAGGATGCGGGGACACCGGCGCGTCCTCCGCTAGCGTCCGCACCGCCTCCGCGAACGCGTCCTCCTCCAGAGGCTCGGGCGCGACCTCCGCCCCAGGCACATGGACGACCGGCGCCCCACGCCCCGTCTTCAGCCGGACGCCGCGCGTCGCTGAACACCCCGTGCCCAGCAGCAACAGCAGCACCACGACCGCCCAGCTCCGACACGAGGACATGGAGACCTCCAGGGCATCCATCCTCGGCCGCGCGGGCTCACCGCAACCAGGACCTCCCGAGCACCGCGCGGGAGCCCTCCATCACGGGGCGGGCGACGACGGACCCACGCTCCCCGCGTCCACGGCAGGCGCGTCCACGGGCGCCCCGGCGTCCTCCACCGTGCCCGCATCCGGAGCCACGGCCGCCGGCACCACGGACTTCCCCGACGGAACCACCAGGTCCCACGCCGGCTTCGTGGCCCCCAGCACCGCCTCCTGCGTGGTGCCCGGCGCCACCAGCAGATCCACCACCGGCGACTGCGACGGGTCTCCCTTGCGCCCGCCCCCGAAGCGGTCGTTGTACGGCTCCCCCGCCATGATGCCCATGGCCATGAGCTGCTGATTCGCGGTCGTGTCCCCGCCAAATATCCCGCCCAGGGACACGCGCCGCTCGAGCGTCGCGCCCGTCACCGCGACGCCGTAGCCCCAGTCCGCGCTCGCGTGCGCGCCGAGGAAGCGGTCCGGCACCGTGAACATCACCGTGCGCCCGCTCACCTGGATGATCGTGGGGAAGAACACCCGCGCCTCCAGCTCCTGCTCCACGGCCGCGTTCAGCTCCGACTCCACCTTGCCGCCAATCCCGCCCGACTTCTTCTCGTACGCGTCCAGCGCCACCTGCCGCCAGCGCTTGCGCAGCGCCTCGCGCGCCTCGTACGGCCGCGGCGTCAGCACCACCGCCTTCTCCCACCCCGAGTCCGCCGCCAGCGTGAGCCCCCGCCCCGGCAGCGTGTCCGTGCGGCCGGAGCCCGGCTTGCGGTCCTGGTCCACGTACAGGTCCACGTTGAACGTGTAGAAGCCGTGCCGCGCGCGCTCCGCGACCGTCGCGCCCTCCAGGTCCACCGACTGCGCGCGCGAGGGCCTCGCGATGGGGCGCGCGAACGTCACCTCGAACCGCGTCGCCTCGCCGTCCGCGAACGCCGCCATCGACACCACGTCCAGGTCCCCGGGCCCCAGGTCCGTCCGGCGCGGGTACACCAGCTCGCCGTCGCCGTGGTCGTCCCCCACGGGGTCCGTCAGCCGGAACAGCAGCGCGTCCTCGCGCGTCCTGCCGCCGGAACACGCGGCCAGGGTGGAGGCGAGCAGGAGCGCGGACACGCGGGAACGCACGAACATGGAGGGGCACCTCATGCACGAAGGAACGGCCCGTCAGGTGTACCGCGCGGTGCCCCAAACGCAAGGAGCCCGGAGTGCCTTCACAGGCGCCCCGGGCTCCTCCTCTCGTCAACCGTGGGCCCCGCCCGAAGCGGAGCGCGCGGTGACTAGAACTGCGCCTTCATGAACGCCTTGACGCGCATGTGGTCGAAGTTGCGCTCCTCCAGGCTGTTCCAACCGCCGTTGCGGTTGGTGAAGCCGCGCGAACCCACCGCCACGCCGTGGTCGGCCGCGATGGTGTCGTCCGCGTACTGCACCACGTAGCCGTCGCCGAAGTCGGGACGGAAGGTGCCGAACGCGTACTGGCCCTCCAGGCCGAACTCCACGCCGGACAGGATGTAGCGCGCCTTCACCAGCACCTGGTTCTTGTTGTGCTTGCCGGACGCCATCTCGTGGTTGTTGTACGCCTGGAACGCCGTGTTGCCGTCCAGCAGGTCCGCGAAGAACTTGGAGTAGCTGGCGGACACGTACAGGTCGTCCGTGAACTGGTAGCCCGCGCCGGCCGTGAACGTCGTGTAGTCCAGCAGGCGGTCGTCGTCGCCGATGTTGTCGAACGGCTTGAACTGGTAGCCCGTCTCACCCTGGCTGTTCGTGATGACGTCCGGGTTGCGGTAGAGGTCGGAGGTGCTGTTGCCGGGGCTGTACTCGTTGACGAGCGTGTTGTCGCACGCCACGCCGCCGCCCGCGCACGCGCCGGACTGGAACGGCAGGAAGCGCGGGTCGTTCAGGCGCTTGTCCGTCTCGTGGATGTACTTGAACTTGCCGAACACATCGATGCCCTTCAGCACGTCCACCACGTACTTGGCGCGCAGCGCGACCAGGTGCGTCTTCTTGTCCTGGAAGGGCTGGTAGGCCGTGCGGAAGTTGTGGCCCACGCCGGAGTCCAGCTCCGTGCCGGGGTACGTGGTGTTGTTCAGCGACTCCTGGTCGTTGCCGTACGCCTGCCAGTTGGTGTTGTAGGTGATGAAGGAATACTCACCGCCCAGCTCCAGCGCGCCGTTGGTGTAGACCGGGTTCGCCGTCACGCCCTTCCAACCAATGGCCGTCTCCGCCATGGGCTCGTCGAAGTCCGTGAAGTCGTTGTCCACGTTGATGGTCGCGACCTGCTGGGCCTCGCTCGTCCAGCCGCCGTAGCCAATGCGGGTGGGGTTGCCCTTGTAGATGCCGTAGGACGCGTTGGACGGGCCGGGGAACGCGAAGCTGCCGTCGTGACCTTCCGTGAGCAGCACGTCCGCCTCGCGGCGGCTGGCCATCACCGCCACGTAGTCCGCGCCAATGCTGAACAGCTGGAAGTTGAAGGACAGGCCCACGTCCAGCGGGTCGTTGAGGGACGCGTTCAGCATGTACGTCTGGTCCGTGTGGTGGCCCGCCAGCACCGCGCTGTAGCCGCCGATGCCGCCGAAGTTCGCCGGCGACAGCACGGGGTCCGCGTTGGAGTAGGACGTGTACACCGCGCCGCGCACGTCCAGCCACGAGCCCATGTGCAGGCCCGCCTTCAGGCCGCCCACGCCGTTGCGGTAGCGCGGCGTCAGGTCGCGGCCGTCGTCGAAGTTGTTGTCCTCCGCGTTGACCTCCTGGTCGTTCGCGTACTGGAAGATGCCGCCCACGTCGAAGAGCTCGGAGGCGGTGTACTTCGCCTGGAAGCCGTAGGCCGCGTCACGCGCGTGGAAGGCGCCCGTGCTGAAGTTCGGGCCGGCCCAGAGGCGGGGCAGCGAGATGCGCGCCGCGTCCCAGGTGAGCTTCCGGTCGAAGTTGGAGCCCTGCAGCAGGATGGCCGCCGCGTTGTCGCGGTCGATGTAGCGCACCCGGCCGATGACGAACGGGTCGAACTGGCCCAGGTCCGTCGCGCCGATGAGCGCCGAGTCGATGAGGTAGCCCGGGCGCAGCGTCACGGACATGCCGCGCAGCTTGATGTACTGGTTGGAGCGCGGGTCGAACTCGCCGCAGTCGCCCGCGGTGCAGTTCGTCGGCGGGTTGCGGCCGCCGAAGCCGCCGAAGTTCGTCCAGAAGTTCTGGTTGAAGCGGCTGTGGATGCGGCCGTTGACCTCCACCTGCGGGGAGATCTTCGCGTTCAGCAGGAGCTCCAGCTCCGTGCCGATGCCGTTGTCGCCGTAGCCCTCACCGGGCACCGTCGTGAAGTTGTAGAGCGCGCCCTGGTCGCGCTGCGTGCCCCAGAGGTACTTCGTATAGGTCGTGCCGCCAATGGTGAGCTTGGGGCCGCTGTCCTGCGCCATGGCCGCCCCGGGAATGAGGCCGACCGCCACGGTGAGCGCACACGCTCCCCGCACCACGTTCTTGCGATTCTTCATGATGTCCGGAAAACCCTTGTCGAAAGCTTTGAACCAGAGGGGGGTCATCCCCTCTCCCGGGCCGCCGCGGGGTCACCACGGCAGCCCTCCCCGTCTTGCATCAAACCTTGAAACGGACTGTTTTGAACAGTCCACCACCGACTACTTCGTCGGCGTGGCCGTCGTCGGCGCCGGGGCGACCGTCGTTCCAGCCGGAGCGGCCGGCGTGGGCGCCGGGGCCGGGGCC
>NZ_JBKGHJ010000152.1:0-16662 GCF_046520365.1 Corallococcus sp. 4LFB | reverse complement strand
CCGCCGCCACCACGGACGCGCAGGGCCGCTTCGCGCTGGACGTGACGCCGGGCGCGCACACGCTGGAGGTCCGCGCGCCGGGCCACGCGACGACGGCGTTCGCGGAGACGCTGACGCAAGGCCAGACGCTCCAGGTCGTCTACCGGCTCCAGCCGCGCGAGGTGAACCCCTACGAGACGGTGGTGCGCGACGACCGCCCGCGCACGGAGGTGACGCGCATCAGCCTGCACGAGCAGGAGCTCCGCGAGGTGCCCGGCACGCTGGGCGACCCGTTCCGCGTGGTGATGCTGATGCCGGGCGTGGGCAGCCTCGCGTCAGGCATCAGCTACCCGGTGGTGCGCGGCAGCCAGCCCGCGGCCACGGGCTTCTTCCTGGACGGCGTGCGCATCCCGATGCTGTACCACCTGCTGCTCGGGCCCGCGGTGGTGCACCCGGACTTCATCGACACCGTGGACTTTCATCCAGGCTCGCCGCCGGTGCGGTACGGCCGCGTGCTGGGGGGCGCGGTGGAGGGCCGCATCAGCCGTCCTCGCGAGGACCGGCTGCACTTCACCGCCTACGCGGACCTGCTCAACGCGGGCGGCTTCATCGAGCAGCCCTTCGAGTCCACCGGCACCAGCGTCACCCTGGCGGGCCGCTTCAGCTACTCCGCGCTGCTCATCTCGCTGGCGGCCAACGCCTTCCAGAGCGAGGAGGCGGAGCAGCTGCGCGCGGGCTTCTGGGACTACCAGGCGCGCATCGAGCAGAAGGTGGGCCAGGGCCGCCTGCGCCTGTTCGCGCTGGGCAGCTCCGACGACGTGGGCATCTCGCCGGAGCTGCGCGAGGGAGCGGACGGGGCGGCGTCGTGTCGCGCTTCCACCGCATCGACCTGCGCGGCACGCACCCGGTGGCCGACGGCGAGGGAGAGCTTGGCGTCACGCTGGGCTGGGACGGCCTGGGCCTCAACGGCGAGCAGACACGGGCCACCCCCGGAGGCGCCTTCACCCGCGAGGACGTGGGCGAGTACGGGCTGAGCCAGGTGAGCGTCTCCGCTCGCGCGGGGTGGCACCGCGCGCTCACGTCCTCGCTCGACCTGGCCGTGGGCGCGGACGTGGAGCACCGCCGGTCCGCCACCACGCTCACCGGCACCGCGCGGCCTCCGGGCTGGCGGCCCTCCGACGACGCGGATCCGCTCAAGCGGCCCAGCGCGCTGGCCACCTTCTCCGGCGCGTATGCGTCCGCCACGTGGAAGCCATCCGGCACCTGGGTGGTGACGCCGGGCCTGCGCGTGGACGCGTACCACCTGGTGCCGGGCATGACCTTCACCGCGGTGGAGCCGCGCCTGTCCGTGCGCCACACGCTGACGGACACCCTCACGCTCAAGGGCGGCGCGGGCCTGTACCACCAGCCGCCCACCGTGCTCGTGCACGTGCCCGCCATCGACACCGCGAGCCTGCGCTACGGCCTCCAGTCCGGCGCGCAGTTCGACGTGGGCGCGGAGTGGAAGGCCTTCGAGGGGCTGGAGCTGAGCGCGGACGCGTACTTCAACCCGCTGTCCCGCGCGGTGGAGTTCGACCTGGTGGACGTGGCGGAGAACCGCCGGCGCCGGGGCAGCCTGGGCGAGGACCCCGCCACCAGCGGCTACGCCTACGGCTTCGACCTGATGGCCCGCCACCCGCTGGGCCGTCACTGGTTCGGCTGGGTGTCCTACAGCTTCCTGCAGAGCAAGCGGAAGGTGCGCTTCGGCCGCATCGGGGATGACAACCGGGTGGTGGAGACGGTGGAGGGCACGCTGCCCTTCGCCTTCGAGCAGGCCCACACGCTCAACGCCGCGCTCAGCTACAAGTTCGGCAACAACTGGACCGTGGGCACGGTGGTGCACTTCAACACCGGCCGTCCGGAGTCGGGGCAGATCACCTCCCAGACGCAGCGCTGGGTGACGAACGACGACGGGTCCACCCGATGGGTGCGCCAGGATCTGGACCGCACGCAGCGGCTGTCGTCCTTCTTCCGCGTGGACGCGCGCATCGCGAAGTCGTGGGCCTACCAGGACTTCACGCTGGAGGCGTCGCTCGACGTGCTCAACCTCTCCGCGCAGCAGGAGGTGGTGGCCTACGAGTACCGCTTCGAGGGCGGCGACTACGAGGGCTCCCCCCACGAGGACGTCCGCCCCGTGCGCGCCCCCGTCCGCATCCCCGTCATCCTCCCCCTCTTCGGGCTCAAGGCGACCTACTGACATGCGACGCGCACTCGTCACCTCCCTGGGGCTGCTGGCCTGCGCCGCCACCGGCTGCGACCGCCATCCCGAGGACCCCATCTTCGCGTACGGCCGCGCGCTCCACCGGGACGGCACGCCGCGCGCCGGCGAGACGCTGACCCTGGAGCGGCTGGACGACGACCTCTACACGCCGCTCGCCACCGCCACCACGGAGGCCTCGGGCGACTTCACCCTGGAGATGCTGAGCGGGGACGCCGTGCGCGAGGTGGACTTCTTCCGCACCCGGAACCAGCTGCGGCTGGCGCTGCCGCTGGAGGCGGACGGCAGCGGGACCTTCCTCTCCTTCTCCATGCAGGACGACGTGGAGCTGCCCACGCTGAAGCCGTGGGACGCGCACCCGGTCGTGGGCAGCAGCGACCAGGGCCCCACCGTGACCTTCCCGCCCGCGCCCCCGGCGCCTCCCGTGCCGGAGACGGCCGACACGCTGGAGCTGCTCGGCGAGGACGGTTCGGCGATTCCCCTGCTGCCCACCGTCCCGGAGCCCCTGCTGTGGGTCACGTCCGGCGGCGAGCTGCTGTGGCGGCAGCAGGGCATGGCGTCCCCATGGACGCCGAGCCCGTACGTGCTGGAGGACTTCGCCGCGCCCCAGGTGCGGCTGCGCGCCGCCAGCATGGGCGAGTGGTTGTTCTCTCCGCTGGGCGGTGAGTCCAGCTCCGTCTACTTCCGGCAGGAGTGGCGCACCGGCGCCGAACCGCTGCCCGCGGGGACACTGCGCCCCCTCAGCCGCGGCGCGACGTGCGAGCCATCCCTTGCCGATGCCTGTCCATGGACGGATGGCCTGCTCACCCCGGTGGACTTCTGGAAGGAGGAGACCGACCCCCGCCACCACAGTGTCGTCATCACCCTGCCCCAGCCGGGCGTGCCCCAGCGCGCGGTGGTGCGCGGGCTGTACTACCTGCAAGGCAGAGGCGGTAGGGATTGGCTCGTCCTGGAGGGCAGTGTGGACGGCGAACAATGGCAATCCCTGGCACGCGTCCTGCTGCGGGACATGAGCCCGCTGGAGCAGTCCCTGCGCGATGCGACGTTCGGCGTCTACTCCGAGCCCACCGGAGGAGAGTCTCCCTTCGGGGACGGGCCGCTCCGCCTGGGCGTCCAGGAGCCGGTCTTCCAGGACGTGCCCCTCTCCGGCACGGCGCCCGTGCGCTTCGTGCGGCTCTCCGTGGAATCCCTTATCTACGACGGCACCTCCCCACCCGCTGAGTTCTATACCCTCTCCGAGGTGTCCATCTTTGAATAGTCTTTGCGGGAGCCCACCCAACCCATGGAGATTGCTTGGGTGGGATGGAGCCCGGGAGTTCTTCCCAATCGAATAAATCAAGAAATAAAGGGCGAACCGTTCTTCTCGTGTAGCTCCGCTCATTCGTGCCCGAGGAGGGCCCCATGATTGCGCTGACCTGGACGTATGGGCAGCTCCTCAAGGGACTGACGGAGCGGGTGCGCCGGGTGTTGCTGGTGCAGGTGCTCATCCTGGCGCCGGCCTTCGGGGTGCTGGAGCTGAACCCGTCAGGTCCTTCGCGCCAGGGGCTGTCGCTGACACGCCTGGCCCTGTGGGGCTGCGCGGTGGGGGTGTTGTGGGCCCTGCACCGGTATGCCCTGGGGGGCACGCGGGTGGCTTCGTGGCAGCGCGTGCTGTGGGTGACGGGGCTGTGCTGGCTGGGGCAGTGGCTGGGCGGCTTCGTCACGGAGGAGGCGCTGCCCCGCTCGCTCCAGCACTGGCACGGGGCGCGGTGGATCCACGTGGGGTTCAGCGTGCTGTTCTTCTGGGCGGCGACCGCGCTGCTCTACCGGCTGGCCGCGCCGGTCCCCGAACCGGACGCCGTTCCCGCCGCGCCTGACGCCGCGTCCACACCGGCGGCCGGCAAGAAGGGCTTCACGCGCGCGGAGCGTCCAGCGGGAGCCTGAGCCTCGCCCGGCAGCCCCGGCCGCCGGTGCGGTTCTCCAGGCGCAGGCTGCCGCCGTGGGCTTCGGCGATCTGCCGGCTGAGCGCCAGGCCGATGCCATTGCCCTGGGGCTTGGTGGTGAAGAAGGGCACGAAGAGGTTCGCGGTGTCGGCGAGGCCCGGGCCCTCGTCTTCCACCCAGACCTCCACGGCGCCGGGCGCGTGCACCGCCCAGGAAACCCAGACACCGCCCGTGCCCCCTTCCGACAGGACCGCGTCCACGGCGTTGCGCACCAGGTTGATGAGCAGTTGTTCCAGCTGGTCCGCGTCTCCGGACACGGTGAGGACGGGGCCGGGGCGCACGGCGACGGGGCGGCGCGGCTCCAGCGCCACCACGCGCCGCACCCAGGGCTCCACCTCGACGGCCCCCAGGGTGGGCGGGGGCAGGCGCGCGAGCCGGGCGTGGGCGGACATGAAGCGCGACAGGGCTTCCGCGCGGCGGGCGATGATGCCCAGGCCGTGACGGGTGTCCTCCTCCCAGTCCGCGGGGCGCGGCACCTGGGCGACGGTGTCCCGGAGGGCGTCCGCGATGGACTGGATGGGGGTGAGGGAGTTGTTGATCTCGTGGCTGAGCACGCGGACCAGCCGGCGCCAGGCTTCGCGTTCCTCCTCGCGCAATGCCAGACGCAGGTCGGTGAGCACGACCAACTGGTGGGGCTGGCCGCCCTCGCGGAAGGTGCCTCGCCACAGCTCGTAGGGGCCGCCGTCCTGCTGCGCGAAGACGCGCGTGAGGCGGCGGGGGGCGGGGCCTTCCAGCAGCTCACCCCAGCCGAGGGCCTCCGCGCGCTGGCCCAGGAGCTGTGCGCGCGGCAGGCCCACGAGCCGGGCGCCCGCGCGGTTCACCAGCTTGAGGGTGCCGGAGGCGTCGAAGGCGAGCACCGCGACGTCGATGGCCTCCATCACCTGGCCCAGCAGCGCGCCGGCCTCCAGCGCGCCCAGGCGCTGCTCGCGCAGGGTGTCGCCCAGGGCGTTGACCTCCAGCATCACCTCACCCAGCGGATCCCCCGCGCGTCCGCCCCGGCCGCGCACGGAGTAGTCCCCTTCGCGCAGCGCCGCGAGCAGCCCCGCGACGGTGTGCAGGGGCCGCACGACGCGCTCGCGGACGGACAGACAGGCTCCGGCGTGGACGCCCACCACGAGCACGGACAGCGTCCAGCGCACCTTCGCCGTGAAGTCCCCCGTCCACAGCAGCGCGAGCGACACGACGACCGCGGGCAGCCCCGCGAGGACCGTGAGCCACATGACGCGCAGGTCATGCGGCACGGGTGGCTTGCGCGCCTCCGCAGGCCCCGTGACGTTCGCCAGGGCCTTCTGCTTCCGCGCTTGCTCCGTCGCCCCTGGGTCGGGCGGTGCCGATGCGTCTTGCTGCTTCGCAGGGCTCGTGACGCCTGGGTCGGGCGGTGCCGATGCGTCTTGCTGCTTCGCAGGACTCGTGACGCCTGGGTCGGGCGGTGCCGGAGGACCGCGGCTCACCGTGCGCCCTTGATGCCGTAGTACTGGAGGCGCCGGTAGAGCGCGCTGCGCGACAGGCCCAGCGCCTTCGCCGCTTCACTCACGTTGCCGTCGTGCCGGCCGAGGGCGCGCTCAATCAGGTAGCGCTCCACCTCCTCCAGCGTCATCTCCTCCAGGCGCGTGGTTCCTCCGCTCGCGGGCCCTACCCTCTTGAGCAGCAGGTCCTCCGCCTCCACCCGGTCCCCCACCGCCATCAGCAGCGCGCGCTCCACCGCGTGCTCCAGCTCGCGCACGTTGCCCGGCCAGGGATACGCGAGCAGCGCCTCCAGGGCTCCCGGCGCCAGGTGGATGTGGGGACGGCCGTAGCGCTGGCCCTGCGCGGCGAGGAAGTGCGCCGCGAGCAACGGGATGTCCTCGCGCCGCTCCCTCAAGGGCGGCAGCTGCACCTCCACCGTGTTGAGCCGGTAGAGCAGGTCCTCGCGGAAGCGCCCCTCCACCACCGCCTTGCCCAGGTCCACGTTCGTCGCGCTCACCACGCGCACGTCCACCCGCCGCGTCCGCGACGAGCCCACCGGGTGCAGCTCCCCCGTCTGGAGCACCCGCAGCAGCTTCGCCTGCTGCGCGAGCGGCATGTTCCCAATCTCATCCAGGAAGAGCGTGCCGCCGTCCGCCAGCTCGAAGCAGCCGATGCGGTCCGCCTTCGCGTCCGTGAAGGCGCCCTTCACGTGACCGAAGAGCTCGCTCTCGAAGACGCCCTCGGACAGGCCGCCGGAGTTCACCGCGACGAAGGGCCGGTCCGCGCGCGGGCTGGCCGCGTGGAGCAGCCGCGCCACCACCTCCTTGCCCGTGCCGTGCTCCCCCGTCACCAGCACCGGCGCTGACGACGGCGCCACCCGCTCGATGAGCCTGCGCACCGGCTGCATCGCGCGCGACTCGCCCACCAACGGAGAGCGCCCGCCCTGCTCGCGGCGCAGGTGCTGGTTCTCCTCCTCCAGGCGCCGGCCGCGTCGCAGCGCCCGGGACAGTTCCAGCTGCGTGCGCAGCGTGGCCAGGAGGCGCGTGTTGTCCCAGGGCTTCTGCACGTAGTCGCGCGCGCCCAGGCGCATGGCCTCCACCGCGCCCTCCACGCTGCCCCACGCCGTCATCACCACCACGGGCAGCAGCGCATCCCGCGCGCGCAGCTCGCCCAGCAGGTCCAGGCCCTCGCGCCCGGACGTCGTGTCGCGCGCGTAGTTGAGGTCCATCAACACCAGGTCCACGTCCTCCGCGTCCAGCGTGGCCTTCACGCCCGCGGGGGACTGCGCGCTCACCACCGTGTAGCCGTCGCGCTTGAGCAGCAGCCGCAACGCCTCCAGCACGTCCGGCTGGTCGTCGGCGACGAGGATGCGGGTGGGGCGAGGAGCGGAAGCAGCGGGTTCGGACACGGGGGACACCACGGAGCGGAACTGTGCCAGAAAAGAGGGAACGTCAGTCGGCCCGGAGCGCGATGATGGGGTCCACGCGCGTCGCCCGTCGAGCCGGCAGCCACGACGCCCCCAGCGCCACCCCGGTGAGCAGCAGCGCCACCCCTCCGAACGTCCACGGGTCGCCCACCGACACGCCATACAAGAGCGACCCCAGCAGCCGCGCCAGCCCCAATGACAGGCACAGCCCCACCGCCACGCCCGTGAGCGACAACCGCAGGCCCTGCGCCAGCACCAGCCGCAGCACGTCCCCCCGCGCCGCCCCCAGCGCCATGCGGATGCCCAGCTCACGCGTGCGCTGCGTCACCGAGAAGGCGATGACGCCCGACAACCCCAGCGACGCGAGCAGCAACGCGACGCCCGCGAACAGGCCCATCACCAGCGCGGACAGCCGCCGGGGCCCGGTGGCCTCGTCCATCCGCCGCGTGAGCGGGGACACGTCGAACAGCGGCAGGTCCGCGTCCACCGCGCGCACCTCCGCCTCCACCTGCGCGCGCAGCGCCTCCGGGTCCCCCGACTTCACGCGCACCGCCAGGCCCATGGACACGGATGGCAGCTGCGACAGGGCGTAGTACGCCGCCGGACGCGCGGGCACGTCCAGCCCCCACTCGCGCAGGTCGTCCACGATGCCCACCACCGTGGTCCACTGCATGTCCGGGCCGTGCAGCTTCACCCGCTGCCCCAGCGCGTCGCCCTTCGGCCAGAAGAGGTCCGCGAAGGAGCGGTTGATGACCACCGCCCACGGCGCGTCCGGCCCGTCCGCGTCCTCCAGCAGCCGGCCCTGCCGCGGGTTGACGCGCAACGCGCGCAGGTAGCCGGGCGTGACGGCGCGGAACTCCACCGCCTTCCATTGCTCGCCCGGCTGGCGCGGGCGCCCGTCGATGTCGAAGCTGTTGTCCGTGGAGCCTCCCAGCGGCAGCACGTTCGTGAGCCCCGCGGACTCCACGCCCGGCAGCGCCTGGATGCGGGGCAGCAGGGCCTGCTGGAAGGCCGCCTGCCGGGCCCGGTCCGGGTACTGCACCTTGGGCAGCGCGAGCGCTCCGGTGAGCACGCCGTCGGACACGAAGCCCGCGTCCACGCGCTGGAGCGCGAGGAAGCTCTTCACGAACAGCCCCGCGCCCACCAGCAACACCAGCGCGAGCGACACCTGCGCCACCACCAGCGCCGCGCGCAGCCGGCCCGTGCGGTGGCTCCCCGTGGCCCTCGCGCCCTCGCGCATCGCCGCGTGCAGGTCCACCCGGCTGGCCTGGAGCGCGGGCACCAGCCCGAAGAGCACGCCCGTGAGCACCGACACCCCCAGGGTGAAGAGCACGGAGGCCACGTCCAGCTTCACGCCCTGCGCCCGGGCAGGCTTCGCCTACGGTGGCCACCAGCGCGTCCGTGCCCCACAGCGCCAGCAGCAGCCCCACCGCGCCCGCCACCAGCGCCAGCAGCAGGCTCTCCGTGAGGAACTGCGCCACCAGCCGCGCACGGCCCGCGCCCAGCGCCGCGCGGATGGACACCTCCCGGCCTCGCGCCACCGCCCGCGCCAGCAGCAGGTTGGCCACGCTGGAGCACGCCACCAGCAGCACGAAGCCCACCGCGCCCCAGAGGAGCCACAGCGTCTCCCGGACGCCGCCCACCACCTGGTCCTCCAGCGACTTCACGCTCATGGACCAGCCCCACCGCTGGTACTGGCCCACCAGGTCCGGCGTGCGCGCCTGGCCCATGCGCACCAGGTCCGCGCGCGCCGCCTCCAGCGTCATCCCGGGCTTGAGCCGCGCCAGCACGCTGAGGAAGCGGTTGCCGCGCCGGGACTCCTCCTGCTGCCGCGGCGTGGGCGCGAAGGGCAACACCGCCTCCATGTCCTCCGGGTAGACGCCGCCCGGTGGCAGCACCCCCACCACCGTGTGCGGCACCCCGTCCAGCCGCAGCGTGCGCCCCAGCACCTCCGGGTCCTTCGCGAAGTGCGTGCGCCACGCGGCGTCCGAGAGCACGACGACCTGCTCCTGGCCCGGCGTCTCCTCCTCCTGGGTGAAGCCCCGGCCCAGCACCGGCGCGACGTCCAGCGTGGGCAGGAAGGACGCCGTGGCGACGACGACGCGCAGGCGCCGGGGCGACTCCCCACCGGTGAGCGTCATGTCGTTGGGCCGGAAGGCCGCGAGCGACGTGAAGGCCTTCGTGTGCGTGACCATGTCCCGGTACTCCGGCACCGAGTTCGACACCTCCTTGAGGCCGAAGGCATCGAAGTTCGGGGCCAGCAGCACCAGCCGCTCCGGCTGCGCGAACGGCGGCGGCGTGAGCAGCACGCCCTTCACCACGCTGAACACCGCGCTGTTCGCGCCGATGCCCAGCGCCAGCGTCAGCACCGCCACCGCCACGAAGCCGGGGGCGTTCTTCAGGGAGCGCCACGCGTAGCGCAGGTCGCCGAGCAGGTGTTCCATGGTCCGTGTCCCCCGCCCTTCAGCGAAGCTGTTCGTCCTGCACGACGCGGCCGTCGAAGAGGCTCACCGTGCGCGTGGCGATGCGCGCGTGCGCCGGGTCGTGCGTCACCATGCAGATCGTGGAGCCCGCCTTGTGCAGGTCTGACAAGAGCTGCATCACCGCCTCGCCGTTCTTCGAGTCCAGGTTGCCCGTGGGCTCGTCCGCCAGGAGGATGAGCGGGTCTCCCGCCACGGCGCGCGCCACCGCGACGCGCTGCTGCTGGCCGCCGGAAAGCTGCCCCGGCAGGTGCCGCGCCCGGTGCGCCATGCCCACGCGCTCCAGGGCCCGCTCCACGCGCTGCTTGCGCTCCTGCGCGGGCAGCCCCCGGTAGGTGAGCGGCAGCTCCACGTTCTCGAAGACGGTGAGGTCGCCGATGAGGTTGAAGCTCTGGAAGATGAAGCCGATGTGCTGGTTGCGCACCTTCGCCCGGTCCGTGGGCGACAGCTCCAGCACGCTTCTGCCATCCAGCAGGTAGCTGCCGCGCGTGGCGGTGTCCAGGAGCCCCAGCACCGCGAGCAGCGTGGACTTGCCGGAGCCGGACGGGCCCACGATGGCCACCCATTCGTTCTGGCGGATGGTGAGCTGGATGTTGGAGAGGGCGTGCGTCTCCACCTCCTCCGTCTCGAACACCTTGGTGAGCCCGTCGAGCTGGAGCAGGGCCCGGCCCGGCACCGCGCCCGGCACCCCGGCCTTCGCCTCGCCGTCGTTCGTCATCGTCGTCATCATCGCAGCCTCACGCGCTCCACCGCATCCCACGCGGTCATGTCCGACAGCACCACCTGGTCACCTTCCGAAAGTCCCTGCACGACCTCCACCGCGTTCACCGAGCCGCGGCCCAGCTTCACGGGGATGCGCACCGCCTCGTCGCCGCCGGGCAGGAGCCGGAAGAGCGCCAGCGTGCTCTCCGCCTGCGCTCCCGCCGGACGGCCCACGGACAGCACGTCGTCCAGCCGCTCCAGCTCCACGGTGCCCTCCACGGTGAGGTCCGGCCGGGCGCCCCTGGGCAGCGTGTCCGGCAGCGACACCTCCACGCGCACCGTGCCCTGGCTGGCCGCGGGCGCCACTCGCGCGACGGTGCCCTCCACGATGCCGTTGCGCGTGTCCACCTGCGCCTTCAGGCCCGGGAGGATGTCGCGCGCCTGCGTCTCCGCGATTCTCAGCTCCGCCTTGAGCCGGTCCGGCTTCACCACCTTGGCCAGCAGCACGCCGGGCGTCACCCACTGGCCCAGCTCCAATGGCAGCTCCTGGAGCACGCCGTCCTCGCCCGCCAGCACCTTCATGGACTCCACCTGCTGGCGGCGGAAGCGGGCCACGGCCTTCAGCCGCTCCACCTGCTCCTGCTGGGAGGCCAGCCGCTGGCGCAGGCTCTGGGACATGACGTCCAGGCGCTGGCGCTCCAACTCCAGACGCTGGCCGGCCTCCTGTGCCTTGTCCTGGGCCTGGCGCGTCTCCAGGTCGCCGGCGAAGGACTTCTGGAACAGCGCGGTGTTGGCCTGCGAGCGGCGGGCGGCGTCGGCGGCCTCGGCGGTGAGGGCGGCCACGGTGGCCTGCTGGGACAGCCGCTGCGTCTGGAGCACCTCGCGCAGCTCCAGGAAGTCGCCTTCGGCGCTGGCGAGCTGGCGTTCGGCCTCCAGGGCCTGGAGCTGCACGTCCGGGTTGGACAGCTCCAGGAGCAGCGTGCCGGCGGTGACGGTGGCGCCGGGCCGGACGTGGATGCGCTCCACGCGGCCGGCGGTGTCGGCGGTGAGCCAGCGGATGGACTCCGGCACCAGCGAGCCCGTGCCCTTCACCTGGCGCACCAGCGGGCCGCGCTTCACCGTGTCCAGCCACACCGAGGCCCTGTCCACGGTGGGCGCGGCGGGACGCAGCCGGGAGAGGCCCACCGTCACCGCCACGAGCGCGGCGAGGCCCAGGGCGGCCAGGAGGTAGGGTTTGCGGCGGGGCGCTCGGGCCTTCGGGATGTCCACGGGCCTTGGCCATAGCGAGCCGCGTGCCAGGGCCCAGAACGTGGACAACCGCCCGGAAACAGGGGGATGGCGGAGGGGAGGCCGGCCGCGTTGCCCGGTTGCGCGAAGGGCGCGTCCCAGGAACGGACACCGTGAAGCAGTGTGCTGGCGTTGAATAGAGACAGCGTCAGGCCGTCTGGCTGCTCGCTTCAATTCCCACACATTTTCGAGGAACACCCCCGATGCGCTCCACCGCCCTCCGGATGCGCGCCAGCATGCTGCTGGCCGCGACCCTGCTGCCGTTCTCCGCCCTGGCCGACGCCATGTACCTGCAGCTCAAGGACGTGGGCAGTGACGTGGACGCCGCGGGCCTGGCGGCGGCGACCGTGGCGGAGCGGACGCGCTACGGCATCGAGGAGGCGCTGAAGACGTCCTCCACGCAGGCCATCCTGATGGACCCGCGGCACGAGGGCGCGCCGGACCTGACGCTGAGCGCGAAGGTGACGCGGGCCGGGGAGAAGTACCGGCTGACGTATCAGCTGGCCACGACGCACGAGCCGGTGCGCACCAAGACGCTGGCGTACGAGTTCGTCAATCCCAGCCTGAGCGACAAGGGCTCGGTGGCGATGGCGCAGGCGCTGCTGGCCGAGGCCCAGAAGCTGGAGGCCGCGAGCGCGGAGGTGCCGGCGGTGGCGGCGGCGGAGGTGCCGGTGGCCTCGGCGGGGGAGGCGGGCTCGGACGCCAACTGGGAGGGCTATTCGCAGCGGTCGGACGCGCCGGCGGCGGAGGGGATGGGCCAGGACTCGATGGGGCGCGCGCAGGAGACGGAGGCGCCGCGCCGGGGCGGTGGCCGGACGAACCTGGACCTGGGGGTGGCGCTGGGCTTCAACAGCCCTTCGGGCATCTTCGGCGGTGAGCTTGAGTACCGGGCGACGCCGGTGCTGGGCCTGAACCTGAGCGGCGGCACGGGCGCCTGGGGCTTCCGGGTGGGGCCGGTGGTGCGCCTGTATCCGCTGGGCGAGACGCGCACGAGCCCGTTCCTGGAGGGAGGCATGAGCTTCAACATGGGCGGCAAGTCGACGACCACCCTCACCTTCAACGACGAGACGGAGGAGTTCACGACGGACAAGCTGCTCACGCCGGTGGCGACGCTGGCGGTGGGCATGCGTCAGTCGATGGGCCCCATGTACCTGGGGCTGCGCGTGGGCTGGGGCTTCCGCCTGCGTGAGGACAACTGGCGCACGGCGGACGGCCGCGACCCGAACCTGCTGGATGATCTCGACATCGCCACCAGCCAGCACGGCGGCTTCCTGTGCAGCGTCACGCTGGGTGTGTCGGTGTTCTAGGCGGTGTTACTCGGTGGGCGCGGGGCCTGGAGTGCCCGCGTCCTGCCAGGAGCGCGGCAGGAACGGTGAGGGCCCGTCGCCCAGCGCTCCAGGGGACGCGGCCCCGGGCTCTCCCGGCGTGGAAGGCACACCGGCATCCGCATGCGCTGGGACCTCGGGCTGGCCGTCGATGAGTCGCCGGAGGCTCCGGCCGTCCCGGTGGATGGCGTAGCTCGCCCCCGAGTCCAGCGCGGGCTGCGTGCGGCCACACGCCCTGGGGTCTTCGTCGATGCGAATGAAGATGACGTCGCCCTGCCGGACGACCCGGTACTGCTGGGACTCCCAGCGGCTTCCGCAGGACACGGTGGTGTCCTGGGGCGGAAGCAGGTCGCGGGTGGCGACGGTGAGTGCACGCAGGGTGTCTCCATCCAGCTCGTACATCGTGCCTTCCGTCGCCAGCGAGACAGCGGGCTGCGCGAAGAACGGAGGGAAGGTGATGGAGGGGTCCTCCTCGTAGTTCGCGGGAGTTGGAACGGCGGCCCTCATGCAGCCCGCCAATACGAGCGCGGAGGCCAGGATGGAATGAGTCCTCTTCATGAAGCGCTCCTCGAACTCAATAACTCCCCTGCGCCCAGCGTATCCCGTCCCGGTTAGGCTCGCGCGCCATGCCGGACTCCCTGCTCGAAGTGTTCCTGGACCATGCCCGTCACGAGCCCTCGCGCCCGCTGCTCTCCTTCGAGGGGACTTCGTACTCGCGGGGCCAGCTCGCGGAGCGGATCAACGCGTTCGCTCGCGGACTCAAGGCCCGGGGACTGGCTCCCGGTGACCGAGTCGCCCTCTTCCTGGAGAACAGCGACGCGTTCGTCATCACCTGGCTGGGGGTGCAGGCCGCGGGCTGCGTCGCCGTGCTCGTCAACACCGCGTACCGGCAGGTGGAGCTGGCCCACATCCTCTCCGACGCCGAGGTGAAGGTCTGCGTCACCGGCACCTCCGGGGCCTCGGAGCTCGCGCCGCTGCGTGAACAACTCCCCGCGCTGCAATGGCTCATCACCGTGGAGCCGCCTCCACCGGGCCTCCCCGCATCCCTTCCCACCGTCGCCTTCGACGCCCTCGTGGAACAGGGCTCGGCCTCCACCGTGGACCTGCCGCTGCCTCGCGCGGAGGACCTGGCCGTGCTGGGCTACACGTCCGGCACCACCGGCCGCTCCAAGGGCGCCATGCTCCAGCACCGGCAGTTGCTCGCCAACGTGCGCGCCGTCACCGAGGCGTGGCGCTGGACGGACGCGGACCGGCTCCTGCTCACCCTGCCGCTGTTCCACACGCACGGCCTCATGGTGGGCCTCCATGGCACCCTGTTCACCGGCGCCAGCGTGGACCTGCGCCGCCGCTTCGTCGCCGCCGAAGCGCTCACCGCCCTGCACGACGACGCGTCCCTCACCCTCTTCTTCGGCGTGCCCACCATGTACGGCCGCCTCCTGGAGGAGTCCCGCCGCACCGGCGTGACGCCGCGCCGCTTGCGCCTGTGGGTCTCCGGCTCCGCCCCCTTGAGCCCCCAGCTGTGCCTGGACATCGAGGCGCGCTTCGGCGCCCGCATCCTGGAGCGCTACGGCATGACCGAGACGCTCATGAACACCACCCAGCCCTACGACGGCGAGCGCCGCCCCGGCACCGTGGGCCTGCCCTTCCCCGGCCAGGAGGCGCGCGTCGTGGACGTACGCTCCCGCCAGCCCCTGCCCCGCGGCGAGACGGGCGAAATCGAGGTCCGCGGCCCCCACGTCTTCACCGGCTACTGGCGCCGCCCGGACGCCACCCAGGAGGCCTTCGACGCGGACGGCTGGTTCCGCACCGGCGACCTGGGCGAATGGGACCCCGACGGATTCCTGCGCATCACCGGCCGGGCCCGGGAGCTCATCATCAGCGGTGGCTTCAACATCTATCCCCGTGAAGTCGAAGAGGTCCTCGCCCAACACCCCGCCGTCGCCGAGGCCGCCGTCCTGGGCCTGCCCGACCCGGACTTCGGCGAGCAGGTCGTCGCCGTCATCGTCCCCCACCCCGGCGCCCCCACCGACGCCCAGGCCCTGGTGGACTGGTGCCGCGAACGGCTCGCCGCCTTCAAGAAGCCGCGCCGCGTCGTCTTCACCGACGCCCTGCCTCGCAACGCCCTGGGAAAGGTCCAGAAACACGTCCTCAAGGAGCGCCTGGCCGCCTCCTAGGACACATTCGCCGCCATCCGCTCAACAGAACCCACATCGTCCACTGGCCGAAATCGCGGGAGGACCTACCTTCTCCGGCAAGAGAAAATGGAGCCTCCTCGTGAAGTCCCACCCCGCCCGCCTCCCGTCCCACCTGCTCCCGGCCTCCCGGCTGGCAGGAGCGCCGGGCCCTGTGCGGACGGTGGAGGGGAGCCCCGAATGAAGCGGTTGCTCATCGTGGACGACGAGCTCGCCATCGTGGAGGCGCTGGAGGACATCCTGTCGCTGGAGGGCTACGACATCGTCACCGCCTACAACGGCGACGAGGGCCTCCAGCGGCTCCTGGCCTCCAAGCCGGACCTGGTGCTGCTGGACCTGATGATGCCGGTGATGGACGGCGGAGAGCTCTTGCGCCGCATCCGCGCCCACCCGGACCTGCAGGACCTGCCCGTGGTGGTGATGAGCGCGGGCCGCCTCACGGACGAGGAGCGCAGCGCCAGCTCCCACTTCCTGGCCAAGCCCTTCGAGCTGGACGACCTGCTGGGCACCATCGCGAAGCAGCTGCCCGCGGAGGGCCCCCGCGCGTAGCGCGCATTACTCTGCTCAGCCCGGCGTCGCGCGGAAGAGGATGTCCCGGTAGTACTGCAGCTCGCTGATGCTGGAGCGCAGGTCCGCGAGCGCGGTGTGCCCGCTGGGCGGCTTGCGCGGCTCCACCAGCGCCGGGTACCAGGCGCGCACCAGGACCTTGAGGCTGGTCACGTCCACCATGCGGTAGTGCAGGTAGCGGTCCACCATGGGCATGTGGTCGATGAGGAAGCGCCGGTCCGTGTGGATGGAGTTGCCCGCGAGGATGCCCTCGCCCAGGTCGCAGAACTCCGCGATGAAGGACGTCACCTCGCGCTCCGCCACGCGCAGGGACGTGTTCGACGCGCGCACCTTCTCCAGCAGGCCGTTCTTCGTGTGCATGTCGCGCACGACGGGCTCCATGCGCTGGAGCATCTCCTCCGGCTGCCAGATGACCCGCTCGAACTCCCCCAGGGGGCGCAGGTCCGGGCCGGTGACGATGATGCCCACCTCGATGATGCCGCAGGTCTCCGGATCCAGACCCGTCATCTCCAGGTCGAGCCACACCAGGCGGGTGTCACGGGAAGCCATGTCCGAAGAATCCTTGTCGCGAAGGGAAGAGACGTCCCTATAGCAGCCCGGGGCCCCCGCGCACTCACTCCGTGGACGAATCGTCCCGCCGCGTCCGCACGTCCACCTTGGATTCGAGCGTGCGGTGCACGGGGCACCGCTCCGCGATGCGCAGCAGCCGCGCGCGCTGCTCCTCCGTCAGGGCCCTCCAGCCGGACGAGCCGCTCCATCCGGTCCACGCGGCCCGGCCGCGCCGCGTCCTCCTCGCCCTCCTGCGCGAGCACCTTGGCGTGAGACAGGCGCACCCGCACCCGCGTGAGGGCCAGCCCTGACGGTCCGCGTACATGCGCACCGTCATGGACGTGCACGCGCCCAGCGCCGCCGCCAGCAGGCCGTACGGCGTGGGCCCGGAGTCCTGCCCCCCCAGCGCCAGCGGCTCGTCCGCGCGCAGCCAGTGCGACCCCACGCGGATGTCCTGGGCCCGGCCGCCC
>NZ_JBKGHJ010000151.1:0-16687 GCF_046520365.1 Corallococcus sp. 4LFB | reverse complement strand
CTGGGCGCGGGGCGCGAGCTCGGCCATCAGCGCGCGGCGGCGGGCGTAGAGGCGGGCGCCTGAGCGGGCGAGGGTCTCGTCGTACGCGTCGAGGTACGCGGCGTCGACGGTGGCGCCGTCGCGCAGCAGGCGGTTGCGGTTCTTGAGGGCGCGGGCGTACTCGCGGCTCTCCTTGAGGAAGGCGGGGAAGCGGTTGAACACGGCGCGGTCGAGGAACGCGCGGCGCGCGTCGGGGCCGCCCTTGATGACCTCCAGGTCGTCCGGGGTGAAGGCGACGACGGAGACCCCGCCGAAGTAGTCCTCCAGGCTGGAGGCCTTCTTGCCGTCCACGAGGGCCTGGCGGGTGCCGCCGCCGACCTCGACGGAGATTTCACGCTCGGCGCCCTTGAGGAGGAAGCGGCCGGTGACGCGGGCGGCGGAGGCGCCCCAGCGCACGAGCTCCGAGAGGCGGCCCGCGCGCAGGGGCTTGAGGGTGGCGAGGAAGTAGAGCGCCTCCAGGAGGTTGGTCTTCCCCTGCCCGTTCTGGCCCACGGCGATGGTCGCGTGAGGGCTGGGCGCGAGCTGCACCGCCGGGAGGTTGCGGAAGTCCTGGACCTGGAGCGAGAGGAGGCGCACAGCGTCACCGTGAAAGGGGAGTGCTTCGTACTACAGGCGTCCCACTACCCGATGAAGATATCCGCCCCTGGCAGGGCAACGGCGCGCTCAAGAATCATCATTGCCGCGTCCAACCTGGGCCTCACGGCGACTGTGCCCTCGCCTGGCTGCTCCTCCATCCACTGACGAAGCGCGCGCAGCTCCGTGAGCACCGGACCGAGGTCTCCCTTCTGGAGGGGTACGCCGGTCCTGAACAGGGGCACCCACCGCAGCCCAAGAGCCTCACAGCCGGGAACCCAATACCGGAGGAAGACCTCCTCGGTCGCCAGAGGAACCAGCTCCTCGCTCGTCACGCTTTCCGGAAGCTGCTTCATGAGGATGGAGATCGACATTCCGGCTCCTTGGGCGAACCCGCTCACGGACCATACGTCGCGGTGAAGGACCAGCCCGGGTTTTCCTGCGCCAGGCGTGCGAGCTGCTTCGACACGGCTTCTCTCAGCGCAGGACTTCCGTCTTCAATCCTGAAGAGGATGCTTCGATACTTCTTCAGCTCCGAAAGCGGAGGCACCTTGGGAGGCCCTCCAACGGCAGGGCGCGTGGCGCTGGCCTGGGTCATAAGGTTCCTGAGCCGAACCGTCGTCTTTTCGTAGATCTGTTTCGCGGCCCATTGCTCGGCGGTCTGCATGGGCTGTCCCGTTCTGGGATGCAAGACATCCAGGTTCCTGGCCGACTTGTCCTCGATGAACATTCCGGGTTGGATCTCATCGAACTCTCCCAGCGGGTTTCCGCGGGAATCGACAATCTCCACGTTCCGGTAACTTCCCGCCACGTCGGACGCGATACCGGGAGCACCGCCATTCGTGGCGGAGCTGGCGCCCGACAGGACGTAGAGTCCGCCCACGCCTGCTCCGACCGCAGTGGCCATCCGCCCCACGGGCACGGCGACGCGTTCCATCACCAGAGCCCCCTCGCCGGTGAGGGACAGCACGGGGAGCATGGCTTCTACTCCTCCCGTCGCCGTGGTCAGGGCGACAGTAGAGCCCTTGGCGATACCGCCTCCCGCGTAGAGGGTCGTCAACAGCTTCGCGACAGCCCTCACCTGCTCTCCTCGCGTCATGGAGGTGAAGCGCTCCAGGTACTCGGGAGAGGAAGCGACGAGGGCGGCGATGCCCTCTGGCAGATGTTGAAGTGCCAGGAGGCTGTCCGTTGGGGAGGTGAAGAACTTCCCGATGGACATGGCCAGCTCGAAGAACGCGTCCGCGGCGCCGTCCAGCGACCGGCCGAGGATGTCCGCGTCGTCGTACACCTCCACGACGAACCCATTGAACACGGGATGGAGCCGCGCATCCGTCGGTCGGAACACGCCACCGGTGTCGACGTAGAAGCGCCCCAACTCGAAGCCCAACGCAACGAAGGCCCCGTCCTTCCACTCCACCGGCCCCACGCGCTGCTGCGTGCGTCCGTTGATGACCCACGCGAGACAACCGTCGGGCCTCAGCACCGCGAGCCGTTCGAGCCGGGTCATCCGGCGCAGGAGTTCTTCGCGCGACACGCTGTCACCCTCAAGCACCTCGCGCAGCAGCAGGCTCGCACCCATACGAGGCGGGAAGTTGCCCAGGGTCACGGGCTTCTTCAGCAATACCGACAACAATCGCGCGGCCTGCGTCGGCGTCAGCGCGGATGCACGCAGGGGCAGCTCGTCCCAGGGGTCCAGCCCCGCGAGCACCAGCAGGTGCTCGAAGGCATCTGCCTCCGGGGGGCCGGGGATGAAGGCCCGCTCGGCGACCTGGTCCCGTGGGCTCCGAGCGGCCTCCGTATCCAGCGAGCGCTCGAAGTGATGCCGTCGCAGCCGTGAGGTCCCGCTCGGCTCGAGGGCTGCCGCCGAGCCCTGCTTCAGGATGCCGCGGTGCCCGGAAGCACAGCCCGTGAGGAGCAGGACCGTGCTCAACAGCAGCACCTCAGCGCGCATTGTCCACCCCCACGCCCAGAGACGCGTAGGCGCCCGGACGCAGCGCTCCGTCCGCCTCCGGAAACAACAGCGTTCCTCCTTGCCCCAGCGCGTACAGCCTCCCCGCGAAGCGCCAGCGCAGGTCTCCGGACACGAGGTAGCGGGCCCCCTGCCGTCCCAGGCCCATTCCCAGCGCGCTCACGGCGACTTCCAGGTTCCGATCGAAGAGCTGGAGGGCGAGGCGTCCGTCCGTGTCCACGCGTCCCCAGGCGAAGACCTCTACCGCCCAGGAGAAGGTCAGATGCCGCTGCGTCCTCCCCACCAACCGCTCCGCGTCCCAGCCCACATCGGCTTCAGCATAGACAGACGCACCCTCCGGAAAAGACGCCTCCGCCAGGGGCTGCCCGGAGGTGCCCACCGCGCGAAAGCGCGCCAGTTCGTAGTCCGGGCCGAAGGCCCCTTGGCGGAAACCTCCGTGCTGCCGCCGCGCCTCCAGGCGCAGCCGCGCGTTCAACCTGGTTGTCTCCGCGTCCGCCCCCACTCCAGCCACCGCGCCCCAGGCGCCACCCGTTCCGGGATGGCCTCCCCAGCCGGCCAGCAGGTGCAGTTCGAAGCCCGGACGCGTCCACACCACCGCAGTCCCATCCAGGTGGGCCAGCGTGACCTGGGGCGAGGTCCCCTCCTCCTTGCCACCCTCGTGTACGGCGGATACGGCCAGCGTGTACCGTCCGGCTTGGGCTGGCTGGCCGAAGAGGACGTGCTCCAGGTCCACCTCGGCTTCCGCTCCGAAGAGCCGCGCGCCAAGGACGTCCGAGGCGAAGACTTCCCCGTAGAGCGGGCCGAGGGTCCCCGTGAAGAAGCCTCCCGCCGGGTGGTAGTCGGGGTTGATGCGGTTGGAGTAACGCCGCACCAGGTGCCCGGACAGCAGGCTGTAGCTCTCCAGCGCCCCCATCCACAGCGCCCAAGGGGCTTTGTTTGACCCCAGTTTGAGGGCTCGAACCACCTGCCCCCAGTCCGACGGGCTGTCCCAGTCCTCCTGGCGGAAGGCGCCTGCGTTCCGCTTGCCGTCCCACAGGCGCAGCCTCACCGGCGCACCCAGGTTGACGGCGAACTCCGCGCCACCATCCAGCATCAGCGCGGGAGCGACCTGGACGAAACCCTCGCGTGTTCCGCTGCCTCCGCGAGGCAGCAGGGCAAGGGTCGACACCTCGAGCCGGGTCAGGAGGTGCCAGTCCTCCACTGCGCTGGGCGGTTCCAGCTCCAGGGCCTGAAGGTGAGGAGTGCTGCTCGCGGCCTGAGAGGCGTGACGAAAGGTGGAGGCAAGTTCGCGGGCGGTCGCAGTTGGCGGCTGTTCCTGTGCGACCACACCGTCAGGACAGGCCCATGACAGGAGACACAGCGCCACGCCCCACCTTCCGCTCATGGATGATCCCCTCACCTTGCGTGAAGCCTCCGCACGGCCATTCGAGGCAGGGACTATCAGGGCGGGCTGACTTGACGACCTGGAACGGAGGGAAGCGGTACGGAAGGCGAAAACCTGTGCGGTTTCACTTTCGGACCACTTGCAGGGCAGCCAGTTCTTGCTCCTCCTCCAAGGCCAGGGGGAGTTCACCTCCATCCCCACAGACGGGGCATTCGCGGTCTCGCGGAATGAGCTCCACCCTCGCCTGAAGCGGACCGTCGACTGCCCATCCTCCGTGATTGGACCAGATCAGGTGATCGCCGTGGGCCTTCGGGTAGTCGAGCCCGCCTGCGATCCGCTCTCCGAGCGTCTGCAATGTCATCCGCGCGGTGAGCAGCGCGACCTGCTCAACGTCCATCCCAAGCCCGGGGAGTCCTGGTTGCTGATAGGCGGGAACACCCATGTCAGCACGGTCGAAGCGCGGAAACCGACCAGGCTCCGCATGTTGCGCGTTCAGCACACACTGATAGCAGGGCGTTACCCTCGGCAGGACCCTGAATACCCGCCCGTGCTCCGCACGCCCCAAGACGGCGGCGAAGATCCCGGGGCATTCGCCGGTCACGCACAGATGGTTGACCACGCTCTCCGCCTCGGTCGTGGCGGTGGCGCAGGCGACAACGCCCAGCGGATTGTGTGTCACCTCGATGAGGTGCTGCGTCGTATCCCTTCCCCAGCCTACCGGATCCAACGAGAGCGCAGCTTGCACCGGGACCACTTCCGCGGCGGGGTTGATTCGATGAATCGCCCTGCTCACGACCTCCACCTTGGGCAAACAGAGTTCGTCTACGCCTCCCACGTGTCGCGCCACGTTCTCAGGGTCAAGGACCTCCGGGTCGAGGAGCACGAACCTCCCTACGCCGGCCTTGGCAAGTGCGACCGCGACACTGCCGCCAAGACTGCCGACTCCGACGATGGCGACCTGCGCTCGCTGGAGTCCTCCGCCTCCATCCAGGCGCTCCTCAACGCGCCGAAAAATACGTTCTTCAAGGTTCTCCTCGAAGGGCTTTACATAGAGAAGCCTCTCTTCAGGGCGTGTGTCCGAAGAGGTTCGGGGCCTTCTGAGGACGAATCGCAACCCATCGTTCAGCACCAGCAGGAGCAATCCCTGCTCCATGAACAACCGTCGCGCTTGTTCGTTCGGCAGCCGCTGTCGAAGCCAGCTGTCGAGGTCCTGGCGCAACGAAGGGACCTGCTTCACGGCCATGTCGATCCGGCACCACAAGCCGTCCCGCGGATGGTTCAACCCCAGCGCGGCGATCCACGACTCCCCCAAGCCGGCCTCAAGAGGTCCGGTGATGATCGGCGAGCGCGAGGTTCCATCCACGCTCATCACACGCAGCAGTCGCCCGTCCTCCCGAACAAGCGCCATCAACATGCCCCAACTTCCCCCCTGACGCAGCGCCGCCGAGATGCTCAGCGGCACGGAGACCCGGATGGCTTGTGTCGTCAGGGGAATGTCCTCGACTCGGGGAAACGCACCGCGAGCCTCCTGCTCCAGATACGAGACGAGCCGATCGAGCGCCTCTCCCGCTGTGAATTCAGGTCGCCATCCCCGCTGAGGGTCATGCGCGAACAAGCACAAACTCAGGTCCTGGAACGTGTACCCATGGTCGCGATGATCGATGACTTTTGTGCCATCGGATGACACCTCCCAGGTGACGGGCGGTCTCAAGGGGAACTCCGGCGGCCAGGCGAGTCGGTAACGCCTGGGTCCGCCCGCGGTATCGACCATGCCTTCAACGAAAGGCACCGGACGAGCCTCCACCCGCAGGATGTGAGGGTGCCGCTGACGAAGGTCAGCCAACTCCTTCAACCACCGCCGCCGGTCACTGTCAGGGAATGCCACCGGCGTCTACCCGAACCTGGAGCCATGCCCATCCGGAGCGGACGGCAAGGATGCCGAAACACCCGTGACGACCGAGCGCTCCTGCTTTCCCTTCTCCGGGTAGGGATCCCCAAAGAGCCCGTACAAGAGATGATGGGCCCGCTCCGTGTGACCAGTCTGCGCGAGTTCTCTCGCCTCTCTCAGCGTCGAGGCTGCTCGCCCCAACCGTGTCATCGCGGCGGTTTTCGCCGCGTCGGTCATGCCCTGGTTGATGTACGGCCCCAACCCCGCCGGATCCCGCGTGTCGAGGCGCACGCGAGAAGCCAGCCCCTCGAAGATTTCGATGAGGCCATCCAGCCGGTTTTCTGGCTTCGCAACCAGCACGTCCCAGATCATCACCTCGATGTGGAACGACCTCAGTCGCTCCCCTTCCGGCTGTCGCCGGTTCCAGTGCTTCACCGCCTTGGTGAGGGGCTTGAGCTCCTGGCCCGCGGCCTCGTTGGCGTCCACCGACAAGCGTTCGTGGATGCGTGGGTTGGAGCGGATCCAGGTCCTCGCCTGGAGGTCGGGGATCCAGAAGACCTCGCTGTGGCCCTCGTCGAGGAACGCGGGGACGACGTCGTAGGCGATCCCCGTGTTGGAGAATTCGATGTTCACCGAGCGGTTCTGTGGGTCGGCGGTCTTGCCCCGGTATTGGTCTTCAAGCGCTCGTCGCACCGTCTCCAGTGCGTCCATCGGCTTGCTGGCCGGGTTGAGTAAGGGCGTGCGCTGCAACACGCAGAACAGGTCAATGTCCTTGAGCGGGCGGATGGCCGTGCTCCGCGCATAGGAACCCGTCAGGAATGGGTAGAGGTCAGGCTCAATCTCGAGTCGGCTGGCAAGTCCATCTCGCAAGAACTTGTGCTGGTCGCTGGCCTCCTTCCTCTCGGCAGTAGTGAGTTCGAGCGCGGAAATGAAGTCATGAACTGCTTGTCGAACCTGCATGGTGTTCTCCTAATGAATTACGAACATCACCCTGTCTCCAGGGTCAGGAAGGGGACGTAGCCGCCCGCAGCGGTGCGCTCGTAGACCACCACCAGCCCCATCGCGTTGAGGCGCTGTCCCAGGAAGAGGCAGCAGCCCGCCGGAGCGTAGGGGATGAGGTGCGTGGTGGCGGTGCGCCACCGCACACGGGCCTGGCGGATGCGTTCGCGCGCGAGCACCGCGAAGGCGACTGCGTCCCCGTCCGAACCCACCGCGCCGTCGTGGGGCCCACCTTCAGGCTCCAGCACGAGAACCGCACGGAACCGCCGCGGATGACCGGCCAGGAACCGCTCGACGTCCGGACCCGCGTCGCCCGTGAGCTGGAACACCACCAGCAGGTCCCTCGCATCCGGAGCGCTCTCGCGCTCGGTGCCATGGAGCTGTCGCCGTGTCGGCTTCGCATCCGAGCGCCACAGCACCGTCTCGCCCCGCGTCGCCTGCTCCACCCGGAAGCGGTCACCCGCCACCTCTGGAAAACAGGCGCCCACGGCCAGCGAGACCGACAGGGGGACCTTCCCCCTGAAGTCGATCAACGCCTCCGTCGGCCGTGACGCCAATCGCCGCTGCGCGTCGCGCAGTTCTGGGAGCAACTGCTCGCGCCAGACCGACTCCGTTGGCACCGCGCGGGTGTCCCGGTCGAAATGCAACGTCCAATCCAGCTCCACCGCCGGTTGCCCGCGCCACTGGCGCCGGGCCCATCCGTGGATCCACAGCCCCACGCCCGGCGTGTCGGTCTCCGGCTCCAGGAGCCCCCGGTCCCGGATGAACGTCTGGAGCTTCGCCCGGTCCAGCCGCTTGGCCTCGCCACCAACCTCGATCCACTCCCGGATGCCATCCAGCGCGATGGCCCGGGGCTCCGGCCCCTGCCGTAACCCACGCATGCACATGCGCTCGTCCACGCGCTCTTCCAGTTCCGCGATGCTCGCGAAGCCCAGGCGCAGCCGCAGATCCGCGCAGAAGGCGCGCAGGACGTCCCACTCCACTCCCAGGTGCTCCAGCCATCGCGACCGGGCCGCCTTCAATCCCCCGGTCGGAGCTTCCGCGAAGAAGTCCTCGAGGAGGCGACAGTCCCGCCCCTGGAGATATCGACCCAGCTCCGGGTCCGCGGGCCAGTTGCTCACCAGCCACACCTCCACGGGCCCCTGACCGCGCAACACCCTCCAGGCCGCGAAGAGCTTCTGGAGCAGCGACCGTCCCCGGCCAACCCCCTCCATCAGGCCCTCCAACGTGTAGAGGGCCCGATGGTCCACGTGCCACTTCACCTGGATGTACTGGCGGGTCACAGCCGCGCCGGGACGCGGATGCAGCGTGACGTCATCCGCCGCGCCCGCTTCCGGGTGCTCGACGAAAGCTGTCTCGAAGGGGCTGTTCCCATCAAGCAACGGCAGCAGCACGTACCAACTGTAGAGGTGCTGGTAGCGGTCGCCTTCCATCCGGGATGCGCTCTGTTCGCCCATGAGGCAGGTCCCTACGAGCCAGATGCAACGAGGGCGCGGTGGCGGCTGAACAACTCCTCGAAGATGAGCCGCACGGCATCGCGTGCTTCATCCAGCGGCATCGACTCCCAGTCGCGAATCACCTTGAACAGGCGTTCCACCCATGCGCGGTGGTTCTCCTCACGCACCAGTCGTCGCTGGAAGTAGACAGCCACCACTACCGGCGTGGCCTTCTCGAAATGGTCCAGCCGAATGCGCTGCTGCGCGTACTCCTCATCGGGATCCGGGAAGGTCGAAAGGCCCACGATCTCCATTGTCACCAAACCCAGCCCAGGCGCGTCCTTCGCCCTGCGGGCGAGTGCCGAGAGTCGACATGCATGGAAAAACCAGATGAGATAGCGCCGCAGTCTGCGCTCGGATAATTCCAGGACGGGGCGGACCGGCTCGAAGACGCGCAAGCTCTCCACCACGTTCCAGACAATCTGTTCCACCGTCCGGGTTTCCCCCTGCTCCCGGACGTCGCCGCCGCGCCTGGCCCGTCGCCATGCCAGCGCCACCTCGATAGCCATCGCGTCCGCGTCGAAGTCCGCAACCTCCAGGACGAAGCCCGTGCGCCCGCTCCCGCTGTAGTTGTAGGAGGTCAGCCCGCCCTGCCCGACGTGGAAGGCCTCGTGGACCAGCAGCAGGCGCACGCACTCATTCCAGTCCTCGTCGGATGCCAGCGACTGACGCAGGGCGCCCAGCCCGAGCAACAGGTCGGCATGGAAGTTCCAGGAGCCATTCACGTGCCGATAGAGCGGACCACTGGAGAGCTCGGGAGCACCACCGATGTGACTCTCGAGGAAATCCGCCCCATGGATGCGGTCCACCAGCGCTGCCTGTTCAGGTTCCCGCAGCCACGTCGCCAGCCTCTGGTGAACATCCCGAACCTTCTCCAGAACGCGGGTGGCTTCATTCATCCGCTCCGGCGTCAGAAGCGCTGCCGGTCGCTCCTCCTTGCGACGCGGGCGCAGGAGATGAACAGGGACATACGTGCTCGTTCCCTGGTCGAAGTGATGCAATCGCAGGGGATGCTGCGTCTCCGGGTTGATGGCGGTGCCCAGCGCGGCGGCAAGCGAGCCAGGACCGTCCATCGCCAGCAGCACTGACTCGCACCCCTCCAAATGTTCGTGGAGCGTGTCCAGCACCTGCCGGAATTGCAGCGCTGCTCTCGCGGCTTGTGCCGGCCCTTCGAACGCGGTCGGGGCCACACCGCGCACGGGGCGCAAGACGACCGTGGCCAGCAATGCCGAGGGATGCCGCTCCTTGAACTGCGCGACGGCCTTTCCACGGATGGAGCGCGTCACCTCGATGATGAGCGCGACGTGACCCCGCCCCCCCTGGGGTCCTGTCGGCAACCCCTCCACTTCGAAATAGGGCTCCTCCGAGGGCGCCTGGTCGCGCTGGTAGCCCAACCACCAGTCCCCATTCGGGTTCTGCTGGTAGACACACAGCGGCCGGCGGTCCAGCCGTGAAGCCAGGTGCATCCCCAGCATCAACGGCGCCAGGGGGAACAGGTGGACGGCCAGGTGATTCACACCAAGTTCCGCCTCCTGGCGCATCAGCGCCTCGGCGAAGCGGTCGTTCTCCGCGAAGGCGCCTGCCCAGTCCTGGGGACGCTGTTTGCGTACGTTCCGCTCGGCGTCCAGTTCGTGGACCGCCACGCTCTCAACGTACTGATGGGCCTCCATCCCCGCTTGCTCGATGGCGGCTCGCGCCGCTGGATCGCTGACCGCGCGGTCGTGCTCGTAACGCAGCAGGAGGGCATTCGTCTTCTTGTTGATGGGGATGTTCATGGGCAACCAGGAGCGTGAGGACGGGCGACGCGGAGGCTCAGTCGTCGTTCCGGTAATCGTTGCCGAAGAGCTTCCGCAGCCGACTGTGAGCCTGGGCGGGATCGGACTTCTCCTCCCGCAGCACGTGCCCCAGCTGCGTCGCCGCGCTGGACAGCAACTGCTGAGCGGCGATGCGCTGGGTCGCGCTCATGTTGGCATCCACGTCCTCCCCCAGGTGCGCGGGATCCGGGCAGGCCCGCTGTACGCTCGCGGCCAGGTGCTCGAAGAGGGCCTTGAGCGTCTCCAGCTTGCCTCCGTTGGCGGGAGGCGCACGGAAGGCGCCGTAGCTCATCGCTTCCAGGTGAAAGGAGCGCAGCGGGCTGGACTGCTGCTGCCGGTTCCAGTGCTTCACCGCCTTGATGAGGGGGTTGAGCATGTGCCCAGCGACCCGGTCCGCTTCCTTGCACCGCTCCGCATGCAGGCGCGGGTTTGTCCGGATCCAGCGGTTCGTTCCCCGCTCGGGAATGAGGAAGGCATCCCGCCCCGAAAGCTTGAAGGCGGGCACGACGTCGAAGTCGAGCCCTGTGCCGGAGAACCCGATGTTGATCGAGCGCCGCTGGATGCGCGGCGGCTCCTTGTTCTCCCACGCTTCACGAAGCACACCATGGACCTGCAGGAGCAGTTCGTGCTGGGACTCATCCACCGGTGTCCCGCCTCCATGAGGGGAGAGGGTGATTTCCCGCAGCACCACGAAGATGTCGATGTCGTGCAGCGGCCGGATGGCGGTGTTGCGGCCGTAGGAGCCGGACAGGAAGGTGGTCTGGGCTCCCAGCCCCTCCTGCAATATCTGCCTCAATCGGGTCTGCTGCCCGCTACAGGTGTCCTTCTGGCCGCGGGTCAGTTCAAGGGACTGGATGAACTGCTCGACGGCGTGACGCACGCTCCCCATGCACCCCTCCTGGCTTTTCCGCCTTCAGGAAAGAGGATGCGAAAAGCCCCCGAAACCCATCGCTGCGCGGTGCATTTTCTTTCGTTCCCTGTCCTTTCGCGCAGTTAGCCAACCTCGCCCGGAGATGCGCCCGAGGCCGTCAGGAGCGCCTGGAGCTCCATCAACGAGGGACGGGTCGAAGCCACCTTGCCCAGCATCCGCGCCAGGAACGCCCGGTGCGCAGCAGGAGCAAGGCCCTCCAGCAGCGCCAGGGGCGGCGGCTGCAGGATGTGCCGGGCCATCAACGCCTGCTCCTCGTCCCCTTGAAAGGGAAGCCGTCCCGCGAGCAGCTGGAACCAGAGGATGCCCAGGGCATAGACGTCCACCTCGACCCCGACCTGTTTGGAGCGCGTCCACTGCTCCGGGGCCATGTAATCCCAGGTCCCCAGCACAGCGCTTCCCGCCGTCGAGACATGCCGGGCCATGGGGCGAGCCGTCCCCCCATGCTTCGCCAGGCCCAGGTCCGCCAGCTTCACTTCCGGTGCGGCCTTCCCCTCTCGAGCAATCAGGATGTTCGCGGGCTTCAGGTCGCGGTGGATCAGCCCCCGTGCGTGCAACATGGCCAGGACCGACGCCAGCTGGCCGACGATTCGCGCACTCTCGTCCGCGGAGAGGCGACCGCCCACCAAGGGGAGCCATTGGTGCAGGTCCAGGGGCAACCACTCCAGGATGAGGAAGGGCTGGTGGCTTTCAGGGAGGACTCCCGAGGCCAGCGCCTGCACCAGATGCGGGTGCCTCAACTCCATCAGGGCTCGGGCTTCGTTGATGAAGCGTGCGACGACCTCGGGATGGCCGCACCCTTCGGGACTCAGCACTTTCACGGCCACTGCTTCGTCTTGGGCCACGTGCCGGGCCGCGTACACTTCGCTCGTGGCGCCCATGGCCACCCTTCCCTCCAAGACGTAGGCATCCACCCGGGTTCCCGACGGCAGCATGGCGGCGCATTCCTCCTGCTCAGGTGGGCTCCCCGGGCCAAAGAGCCTTCAGCTGCTCCATCCCGTGGAGCAACCCCCGCAGTTCCTCCGCGCAATCCGGATGCTCCTGGATGACCTCCTCCAGGGTGACGCGCTCCCCGGTTTCACATCGGCGCAAGTAGCCGGTCAGGACCACGTCCGCCATGTTGCGGATCCTTTGGGCTTCCGGCGTGGCGGCTTCCGCTTCCACCCCCACCATGAGATCGCGAAGCGTCCGGGTTGCACGCTGGACCAATGAATCCACGGAGGCTTCGCTTCGGTGCATCCGCTCCGCGACCTCCGCCACTGACAGCTCCTTCAGGCGTCGCAAGATCAGCGCCTCCTGCTGGTCCGCAGGCAGGCCCTGGAAGTGCACCAGCAACCGGCGCCATTCCTCCCGGTGGGCGGTGACCTGACTCGGGCTCCTCCTGGCCGAGGCCACCTCCTGCGCCTCGCCCAGGGAGTCCAGGGGGACGTTGCCCGACGAGTTCCGCGCTGCTCCGTTGGCACGACGACGGCTCATCTTCGCCTTGGAGGTCACGACCTTCCGAAGCCACGATGTCCATTCCGCCTGGCTCGCCCCCTTGAAGGACAGGAAGTGCCGGAAAGCCGCCAGTGAAGCGTCCTGGGCCACATCGGAGGGACGCGCCCCACCGGGAGCGTCCGGCTTGATGGCCCCTCGCGCCCATTTTCGCAGGACCACCTGGTAGCGGCGCAGCAACTCTTCCAAGGCCTCGCGCTGGCCATCACGTGCCCGATGGATGAGTTCGGTGGTGGGCAGCGTCGACAACGGCTCCTGCGGTTCCGGACTCATTCGTTTCCTTGCATCGCTCAGGAGCAGCCTGCGGCCTGGAACCTCATGTCCTCGGGGTCCTTCTCCTGGAACTCCTTCGCCAGACCGCAGCGCTCCTGCCGGAGCTTGTGCTCCAGAGGTGACTGGGCCTGCATTCGCGCCCAGGTTTCATACCCTGACAGGGCCTGAAGAAGGACCAGGGCGAAGCGCTTGCTAGGCATCTCTCCCTGTCGAAGTTGCTGACCCAACGTCAGGGCCTCTTCGTAATGCTCCCGCGCGTGTTCTGCGTGTCCCTCCTCGGCATCGAGTGCGGCGAGTCCCACCAGGCTCCGGGTCAGCACCCACTGGAAGTACTGCCTTCCCCTATCAGCGCGGACGCAGTCACGTGCCAGGCGCAGTGCCCGCTCCAGGTCCACCCGTGACCGGGCGAAGTCACCTTCCATCCGGAGGGCCGCCCCCCGGACGGCCAGCGTCTCGGCGAGGAGGGCGCTGTTGTAGAACCCGGGGTTCCGCGCGTGAAGCTCGATGGCTTCCCCGTACCGTTCGACGGCGTCCGCCAGCCGCAGGTTCGCGAGGTCCAGGTCCCCCACCTCCGCCAGGCTCACCGCCAGACTGCGCCGGGAGTCCTCCGGGTCCTTCCCGTTGTCGGAGCGCTTCAGCAGCTCAAGCGACTCCTCCAAGAGGCCTCGCGCCTCCGCCCAGCGACCCCGTGCCCAGGCCACCTTGGCCCGCTTCGAGTCGTTGAGCCCTTGTTGCTTCCGCAGGTCGTTGTCGTCCGGGTGGAGGGCCTGCCCGGCGCGCAACTCCTCCAGGGCCTTGTCCAGTGCGTCCTCCGCATCCGACAGGCGGGCATCGATGTACGCCATGTCCCCCAGCCGATGGAAGAGCTTGATCCGCGTGAGGCGGACAGCCGCCTGTTCACGTTCGGAGTCGGGCAGCGTGGAGAGCAATTCTTCGTAGCGATGCAGCATCTTCTCGCGGGGCTCCAGGGTGAAGGGCAGCCAGCTGAGCCTCCAGTCCACCTGATCCACGAAGTCATCCGTGGAGGTGATGAGACCCCGCAGACTCGCCTCCGCTCGCCTCCGCTGCTGCTCCGAACGCACCGCGGAAAAGAGGATGAGGAGGAGGGCCAGCGTCGCGAAGGCGCGCCACATCCACCGCGTCCGCGCATGTCGCTGCTCCAGTCTGCGTGCGGCCTTCAGGAAGCGCACAGCGCGTGGACTCAAGCGCCTCGACTGGGGACTTCCTTCCGCCAACGCGTCCGTGCCCCCCTGGTAGTGCAGGCGCAACGCGCCCGTGGGCAGCCCGTCTTCCGGATGCCGGGCCTGCTCCCAGACACTCGCGGCGGTTTCCAGCTCCGCTTGCCGCTCCAACAGCGTCCGCTCGCGGTCCAACCAGCCCACGAGCGAGGGGACCTGGTGCAACAACGTCTCATGCGCCAGGTCCACCCGCTGCCGCGACGGTTCTGGATCGCCCGAGAGCATGATGAGACGGGGCCCGGGCTCCATGCCCGGGACGGTCCCCGACAGCCGCGAGAAGACTTCTTCCGCCAGCCTGTCTCCTCCCGCCGCGTCGAGCACCTCCTGCCGCGACCGAGGGCGCCGTGTGTCGGGTACGCCCCGGCCCACCTGCACCAGGTCGAGGAGGAGCCACTTCGCGCGCTCCCGCCCCTCCGAGCCCAATGCGTCCAGCAAGCCCTCCGCCTGCCGGGACAGCGCTCCGCCCACGCCGCCCATGCGGTCGTAATGCGCGAGCGTCAGGGGACCTTCCGCGTGCAGCCCCCACAGCCCTCTCAGCGCATGACTCAGCAGCGGCAGGCGTCCGCCTTCGTCACGGGCGTCCTCCACCATCCGCGAGGCCAGCGGCCCTTCCAGTTGGAGCCCCGCGTGCCGTGACAGGCCGTGGACGACCTGCGCGAGGCCAGGCTCCCCCATGGGTGGCAGTGGGTAGCGCACAGCTTCGGGAAGGCTCCGGGCCAGCGCGGGCAGCTGCTGTTCCAACCGGTGGAGGAAATCCCCGCGAACCGCCGTGAGCAGGCGCAGTGGCACGTCGTGCCCCAGCAGAGCTTCGGACAGCAATCCATCGAAGGCCTGCCGGTCCGCCGCGTCGAGCGTGAGCAACTCCTCCAGGGGCTCAAGCACCAGTAGCAAGAGGAAGCCGGGTGGCGCCCTAGCCGATACGAGGTCCCGCAGCGCGGCAGGTCCCTCTCCCAGACCGCGAAGCAGGACGTCCTTTGACGCACCTGCCGCCACGGAGGCAAGGGCCGTCGCGAGAGCCTGGGCCAGTCCCTCCCACAGCGCCGCCGACGGGCGCACCGTGGCGATGAGCCATCGAGCACCCTCCCGGCTCTCCAACATCCTCAGCCTGGGCAGGAGCCCCGCGTGGAGCAACGAGGACTTTCCTCCTCCACTGGGACCTTCCACCTGAATCCAGCGTCGAGCCCCTACGCGGGCTTCCTCCAGGAGCCCCAGCAGTGCCGCCACTTCCGCGTCACGGCCATAGAAGAGCGTGGCGTGGGACTCGGTGAAAGGTGCAAGCCCTGGGATGGGGCACACGTCGAGCTCAGGCGTCCAGGGCTGCTCCAGGACTTGCAGGCATCGCACCATGGAGGGCCGCGCGTCCGCCTCCTTGGCAAGAAGGGTCTCCACGAACGCGGACAGCGCCCCGGGAACGCCTGGAGCGCATTGCCGCAAGGCAGGAGGTTCTAGCTGCGCATGCGCGGTCAGCAACTCAATGGGCTCGGCCGATTCGAAGGGAGTGCGGCCCGCGAGCAATTCGAAGAGCACCACCCCCAGTGAGTAGACGTCGGCGCGCGGCCCGACGGTCGCGGCGCTGCGAAATTGTTCGGGCGCCATGTACGCATAGGTGCCGATAAGGGTCGACTCGTGCGTATGGACATGGGTCGGGTCCAAGGACCCAGCTTCACGGGGCGGCAGCTTGGCGATGCCGAAGTCCAGCAGCTTCATCCTCTGGCCCACGGCCTTCGTGTCATCCGGACAGAGGAGGATGTTCTCGGGCTTCAGGTCGCGGTGGACGATGCCGCGTGCGTGAACGTCCACCATGATGCTCGCGAGCTGACGGCACAGTGCCAAGGCCCCACGGAAGTCGCCCCTGGCCTCTTTCATCCACTCGCGCAGGGACTGCCCTTGGAGAAGCTCCATGGCGAGGAACGCGGTGGTGCCAGTCCGTCCGCTGTCGAGGACACGCACCACTCCAGGGTGGTCGAGCCGCGACAGGGCATGCGCTTCCTGCAGGAAGCGCGCGACAAGCTGGGGATCCTCCGCGGACGCAGGGGACAGCAGCTTGAGGGCCACCTCCTGTCCGGATTCCGCATGGAGGGCCGCGAAGACCCGCCCCATGCCTCCACTTCCCAGCAGACGGCCCAGCCGGTAGGGGCCCACCTGGGTGGGCGTTTCGGGTGCAGTCACAGCGTCGCCATCGCCCCCGTCCAGTGCTGCGCGGCCCAACCCAGAGCGCCCAATCCCACCACCAGCGCGCGGTACTCCACCAGCACGCACAGGTCGCCCATCTCTGACGCGGACGTGAGCAGGGCGCGGTACGCCGCGTCAGCGGACGGCGGAGGAACAAGCTGGGTCATGGGCGGGGTGACAACGGGAAGGGAGACGGCCCACCCAACCTAACAGAAGCCTTCCACCCACCCCAAACCGGCGTCTGTCTTCAGCCGCCCTGCCGCAGCGCCGCGTGACGCGCCGCCTGCACCAGCGCGACCAGGTCCCCGTTGCGCGCCACGTCTGCGCTCGCGGCCTCGCGTGCTCCGGTGGAGACAGCCGCGCGGGCGTGCGCGCCTGGCCTCTCAGCATCACGAGAGCGCACGCGCCGCAGGCTCGCCT
>NZ_JBKGHJ010000150.1:0-16700 GCF_046520365.1 Corallococcus sp. 4LFB | reverse complement strand
TCCGGGCCTGGGACGTGCCGCGCGCGGGCGCGCGCGGCGGTGGCCGCGGCCGTCAGCACGCTTCCCCCCAAGCCGCCGGGCTACCGGCGGGCGCTGTTCGTCCTGCCGGACGCGCTGAGCGGCAACTCGACGGAGGTCGTGCGCGGGGCCCAGCAGGAGGCGGGCGCGGGCATCCTCTGGGCGGGGGGCGGAGCGGGGAACAACCTCCGGTTCGTGAAGACGGCCCAGTTCACGCAAGGGCAGGCCTACCAGGACCAGGTGGTGGTGATCGCCATGGATGTCCGGCGGCCGCTGGGCATTGGCATCCAGCACGGCTGGTCTCCGTATGGTCCCCCCTCGCAGGTGACGAAGGCCCGGGGCGCGACCGCCATCGAGCTCGACTACGAGAGCGCCTTCGAGGTCTACCGGCGCACGGCCGCGAGCCGGGGAGACGCCCTGGATGCGCACAGCTTCGCCCGCTTCGCGATGACCCACCCGCTGGGGATTCCCCAGGCCAACGGCGAGTTCGTGATCCGGGACCCCCTGGCCGTCGAGCCCGACGGTTCGGTCCGCTGCATCGCGGAGATCCCGGACGGCTCCCTGGTCCGCGTGATGGAGGGCTCGCGCACGGACCTGCTCGGCGCCGCGGCCGGTGCCGCCGCGCAGGCCCGGGAGGCCACCCCCGGCGCGCTGGGCGGCGCGGTGGTGTTCGACTGCGTCTCCCGTTACCTCATCCTGGGGGAGGGGGTCCGGGAGGAGCTCTCACGGTTCCAGGACGCGCTGGGCGAGGGGGTCCCGGTCGTGGGCTGTCTGACCCTGGGCGAGGTGGGGGCCATGGGCGGTGGGGTCCCCCAGTTCCACAACAAGACCGCGGTGGTGGTCGCGCTGCCGGGATGAGAGGGGACGAGGTGGCGCATGGAGGACCACGGCGCGGACGCGGAGCACAGGCTCACCGAGGAGCGCCTCGCGCTGCTGAGCGTGCTCCAGGAGCTCTCCGTGGCGGCGCTCGACCTCCTGGACCCGGACAAGCCCGCGGACGACTTCCTGGACCGCGTCGCGGAGCGGCTGGGCTGCACGGTCGCCCTCTGGCTCCAGTCGGATGCGCGGGGACAGGTCGGTCTGCTGGGCGCGAGCGGACTGTCCCCGGCCTCCCGCCAGCTCCCCATCCCCAGGCTGCTCCCGAGGCACCCAGGGGAGCCGGGGCCCTCCGGGTGGAGCTGCCCTATCCGGAGCTGGCCTGGCCGGGGCTCGTGCGCTGGTCGGTGCCCATCGACCAGTCCGGGGGGGGCGTGGAACCCCCCGTGAGCGTGCTGCTGCTGTACTTCGATCGCGAGCCGCACCTGCCCCGGCAGTACCAGGGCATGGTGGAGCGGCTCGGCGGCGTGCTCCGCATCGCGCTCATCCACCGGCAGCTCTTCGCGCGGACCCTGGAGAGCGAGCGCGCGCTCCAGCACGAGCGGGACTTCAGCTCGACGGTCCTGGACACCGCCCGCGCCCTGGTCATCGTCCTGGATCCCGAAGGCCGCATCATCCGCTTCAACCGGGCGTGCCAGGAGGTGACGGGCTACTCCTTCGAGGAGCTGCGCGGTGAGCGGTTCTGGACGCGGCTGCTGCCGCCGGAAGAAGTGGCGCGGGTGGAGAGCCACTTCTCCGTGCTCGCGGTGGGGCTGGGGCACGAGCAGTACGAGAACCACTGGCTGACCCGGAAGGGAGAGCGCCGCCTCATCTCCTGGTCCAGCAACTTCCTGCGAGGCGACTCGGGAGCCATCGAATACATCATCGGCACCGGCATCGACATCACCGAGCACCGCCGGACCGAGCAGGAGCGCGACCAGACCTTCCAGCGCGAGCAGCAGGCGCGCGCCCGGGCCGAGGAGCAGGAGGGGAGATCCGCGCTCCTGGCGGAGGCCTCCGGGCTGCTCGATGGCTCGCGCGCCCCCGAGGACGCGCTGCGCAGCGTGGCCGCGCTGCTCGTCCAGCGGTTCGCCGACTGGTGCGCGGTCGATGTCCTGGAGGGGAGCCACGACTGCCAGCGGATCACCGAGGCCCGCTCCGAAGCGCTGCGCGCCACCTCGCCCGCGCGCGGCCTCCGGGACGGACAGGCCCCTGCCGAGGCCGTCGACTTCCCGTCCCGCATCTCGGTGCCGCTGCTCGCGCGGGAGCACGCGCTCGGCACGCTCACCCTCGCCCGCCTGGAGGGCGGTGGCCGGTATGGCCCGGCCGACGTCGCGCTCGCGCAGGAATTGGCCCGCCGCGCGGCGATGGCCATGGACAACGCCCGCCTCTATCAGCAGGCCCAGCTGGCCATCGGCCTGCGGGATGAGTTCCTCTCCATCGCCTCCCATGAGCTGAAGACCCCGGTGACGTCCCTCCAGCTGTCGGTGCAGGGCCTGATGCGCCTGGCCCGGGCCGGCGCGCTGCGGACCTCGCCGGCGGAGACCGTGACGCACGCGCTGGAGGTCATCGAGCGTCAGGCGAAGCGGATGGCGAAGCTCGTCAACACCCTGCTGGACGTCTCACGCATCCATGCCGGGCGGCTGGAGCTGGAGTTCGAGGAGGTGGACCTCGCCGCGCTGGTCCGGGACGTCGCGGCGCGCTTCGCGCCGGAGCTGGCCACGTCGGGAACCCGGCTCGCCGTCCACGCCGACACGGCGGTGCCGGGGGTGTGGGACCGGTCGCGGCTGGATCAGATCGTCACCAACCTGCTCTCCAACGCCATCAAGTACGGCGAGGGCAGGCCCATTGAAATCCAGGTGGAGGGGGACGCCGTGATGGCCCGGCTGGAGGTCCGGGACCAGGGCATCGGCATCCCGCCGGAGCGGCACGCGCGCATCTTCCGGGCCTTCGAGCGCGCGGTGTCGTCCCGCAACTACGGGGGCCTGGGCCTGGGCCTCCACATCGTGAACCAGCTCGTCGAGAGGCTGGGCGGGTCGGTGTGGGTCGAAAGCGAGGCGGGGCGTGGGGCCACCTTCACGGTGGAGCTCCCACGCAGGGGCCCCGCGGCCGCCGCCGCGGACCCGACGGTGCGGCAGGGGCCTTAGGCCGGCTTCGGCTCCACCGCGGGGTTGCGGCCGTCCATGGGGGCCTGCGCGTCCGTCTGGTAGTAGTCCCGCACCACGTAGCGGCGGGCCACCAGCGCCATGCCCACGCCGGCCACGGCCGCCAGGGCCGCGTAGAAGAAGAACTGGGCAGAGCCCGTGAAGACGTTGAGCGCCGCGGCGATGGCCACCGCCACGTTCGCCAGCGTGTTCGTCACCAGCCACACGCTCTGGATGGTGCCCTTCATCTGCCGGGGGGCCTGCGTGTACGCGAACTCCAGGCCCGTGGTGGACACCAGGATCTCCGCCACCGTCAGCACGATGTACGGCAAGAGCTGCCAGGCGATGTTCAGCGTCGTCCCGCCCTCCATGGCCACCTGGAAGAAGCCCGCGATGACGAACGACACGGCGCCGATGATGAGGCCCATGGGCATGCGCCTGAGCGGCGTCAGCTCCCAGCCCGCGCGCTGGAAGGCCGGGTACACCACGGCCGTGAGGAAGGGGATGAGCAGCATCACCAGCATGGGGTTGATGAACTGCATCTGGCTGGGCTGGAACACCACGCCGCCCACGTTGGGGTCCATGGACCGCGCCTGCACCACCCAGGTGGACGCCTTCTGATCAAACAGCATCCAGAAGAAGGGCACGAAGGGCAGCAGCAGCGCGGACACCCGGAACACCGCCTTGACGCCCTCCACCGCCTCCGCCGGGTGCTCCGCCTTCGCCTTGTCCAGCCAGGTGCCGCCCGCCGCGTCCTTGCTCCGGAACGCGCTGCCCAGCACCTTGAAGAACGAGTGCGGGTTGGGGCCCGTGGGCGGCACCAGCACGTAGTGCTTGCGGCCCGCCCAGAAGATGACCGTCGCCAGGAACATCAGGATGCCCGGCACGCCGAAGGCCACCGCGGGCCCGTAGTTCGTCATGAGCAGGGGGACGAACAGCGACGCGAAGAACGAACCGAAGTTGATGGTCCAGTAGAAGATGGCGAAGACCTTCTTCACCAGGTGGCTGTTCTTCTCCGTGAACTGGTCCCCCACCATGGCGGAGACGCACGGCTTGATGCCGCCGGAGCCAATCGCGATGAGCGTCAGGCCCGTGTAGAAGCCCGTGGCGTTGTCCTCGAAGAGCGCCAGGCACGCGTGCCCGCCGCAGTACACGAGGCTGAGCACGAAGATGGTGTGGAACTTCCCGAAGAAGCGGTCCGCCAGGTAGCCGCCGATGAGCGGGAAGAAGTACACCCCCGCCATGAACAGGTGCATCAGGCTCTTGGCCTGCGCCTCCCGCGCACCCGTCTCCGGCACGTGCGTGCGCAAGAGGTAGTCGATGAAGAACACCGTGAGGATGTTCCGCATCCCGTAGAAGCTGAAGCGCTCACAGGCCTCGTTCCCGATGATGTAGGGAATCTGGGGTGGGAAGCGCTGGGCGGTGGGGGCGGTCGAGGTCTCGGCCATACCCCCACCCTACCGCAGGACGGCGGCGTCGAACGCGCCCAGCACGGCCGCCACGTTGTGGCCGATGTCCTCCACCGCGTAGCCGCCCTCCTGGACCAGCACCGTGGGGAGCCCCAGCCCGGCCAACTGCCCTCCCAGCAGCGGGAAGTGCTCCTTGCGCAGCTTGAACGTGCTGATGGGGTCGCCGTCGTAGGTGTCCACGCCCAGCGACACCACCAGTGCGTCCGCCCTGAAGGCCTGGATGGCCTCCCGCGCCGTGGCCAGCGCGGCGGAGTACCCGGCCCAGTCCGTGCCGCGCTGCAGCGGCAGGTTCAGCGTGTAGCCCTCGCCCCGGCCCGCGCCGCGCTCGTCGGCGTACCCGAGGAAGTAGGGGTACTCGGTGTCCGGCGTGCCGTGGATGGAGATGAACAGCACGTCGTCGCGCTCCCAGAAGATCTCCTGGGTGCCGTTGCCATGGTGGTAGTCCACGTCCAGCAGCGCGACCCGCGCCTTGCCAGCGTCGCGCAGGCTCTGGGCCGCCAGCGCCGCGTTGTTGAGGAAGCAGTAGCCGCCGTAGGTCCCGCTCGCGGCATGGTGCCCTGGCGGCCGGCACAGCGCGTAGGCCGCCCGCGCACCCTCCGTCACGAGCGCCGCGGCGGTCATCGCGCAGTGCGCCGAGGCCAGCGCCGCCTCCCAGGTGCCAGACACGATGGGCGTCCCGGCGTCGAACGCGTAGTAGCCCATCGCGCCGTGGATACCGGAAGGCACGCGGTCCCGCCGCAGGCCGCGCGCCGGGAAGCCGCTCGGCAGCATGGAGCCGTCGCGCCCCTCCGCCCGCCAGCGCGGATAGGCCGTGCGCAGGAACTCGATGAAGCCCGCGTCGTGGATGTTCAGCAGGCGCTCCAGCGGGAAGTCGCGCGGCGCCAGCCAGGTGTGACGGCCCGCCGCCCGCAGCGCCTGCTCGATGAAGTCCACCCGCGCGGGCACTCGTAGCAGGGCACCAACTGCCCGCGATGAAGCTCCACCCCGCCGTCATGCCCTGCGTGCAGGGCACTGTGCACTACGTCCATCGAGCCTTCCTCCCGTTCGCGAAGTGGGGGACAGCGTAGGCAGGACTCCAGGAGTTCGTGGCACGAACCTGGGCCTGGAAGTGCTCCGCGCGCGCGTGCCTCACGGAGCGCGGAGGCGGTCCGCGGCGGTGCGTCCGTGCGGAGACCCGGGTGGAGCCACGGGCAGGGGTGCCCGCCGGGACCGAGGTCGCCCAACTGGTCCGACAGTCGGACCAGTTCGCGGCGTCCGCCGCCCGAGGGCCTGCGCTCACGACGGGGGCGAAGGTCGGTGTCCCTTCGCGTCCATGTCAGACCCGTCTGGTTGGATGGGCGAAGCATGGGCGGGGAGGGGACACAGATGGTGCGGGTGGGGTTGGTGGCGTACGTGGAAGAGCAACTTGAGCAGGACATCGCGCTGGGGCGGTTGCCGAGGAACGGGCGGCTGGCCTCGGAGCGGGTGATGGCCCACTGGTATGGCGTGAGCCGGGGCACGGTGCGCGAGGCCTTGCGGCGGCTGGCGGCACGGGGCCTGATTGTGCAGCGCCCCGGGCGCCAGGCACGAGCGGTGGCGCTGGACGAATCGCTGACGCTGGAGAACCTGGGCCTGGCGCTGCATGCCGCGCGCTCCGAGGAAGGGCGGCGACTGCTGGAGGGCTTCTTCAGCCTCAAGCGGCAGGTGCTGGTGGAGCTCCTGACCGACTGCTGCGCGAACGCCTCCGCGTCGCAGTTGAGCCAGTTGGAGTCCGTCTGTTACGCGCTCTCGGACGCGGCGCACTGGCACCCCGGAGAGCGGTGCGCCCAGTTGGAGTTCGAGTTGCTGAGGCAGGCGGCCCAGGCGGCTGCGCGTCCCGGGCACCTGCTCCTCATTCAATCGCTGCAACGGGCCTTCAGGGGCATTGGGGACCGGTTGCTGCCCTTCATGGGCGGCGAAGCCCTGCGCCAGTGGGCCAGGTGCGCGATGCACGCCCTGAGCGAGCGCGACGCGCAGCCGCTTCAGCACCAGCTGCCGGCACTGCTGAAGACATGCGATGAGGGCGTGCTCAACCAGTTCGCGCCAGTCCCCCAGGAGACTGTGTCTCCCGAGGTTCACCCCGCCCAACAGTGCGGCTGCGGGGCTTCAGCGTCAGCCCCCTACGCGGCCGGTCCTCTTGAGGCACGCCCCTTCGTCGAGGAGCGTGACCTCGGAACCCTCGCACCAGCCGCCGAGCCTACCGAGGCGCAGCTGCTTCCATCCGTTCCGGAGCGTCATCACCGCGAACCTGATGACGACTGCGTCCGGGAGGCGGGCCTTCAGCCCGGACCTCAGGACCCGCCCCCAGCCATGACCGGACCGGAGGGCTGCGCTCCTGGGGCTGCTTCCTTGCTCACAGCCCGGGAGCCACCTGCTTCGTGGAGACTCAGGCCGCGTCCACGCGCTTGCCAATGCGGGCCCGGCGCGCCTTGCCCAGCACGTGCTTGAGGTAGCGGCCGGTGTGGCTGGCCTCCACCTTCGCCACGTCCTCCGGCGTGCCGGTGGCGAGAATCTGCCCGCCGCCCGAGCCGCCCTCCGGCCCCAGGTCGATGAGCCAGTCCGCGCTCTTGATGACGTCCAGGTTGTGCTCGATGACGAGCACGCTGTTGCCCGCCTCCACCAGCCGGTTGAGCACGGACAGCAGCTTGCGGATGTCCTCGAAGTGCAGGCCCGTGGTGGGCTCGTCCAGGATGTAGAGCGTGCGGCCGGTGGCCACGCGCGCCAGCTCGCGCGCAAGCTTGATGCGCTGCGCCTCGCCGCCGGACAGGGTGGGGGAGGGCTGGCCCAGCCGCAGGTAGCCCAGGCCCACGTCGGTGAGCGTGGTGAGCACGCGCAGGATGTCCTTGTGCGCGCCGAAGTGGTCCACCGCCTCGCGCACGCTCAGGTCCAGCGTCTCCGCGATGTTCTTGCCCTTGTAGCGCACGCGCAGCGTCGCTTCGTTGAAGCGCTTGCCGTTGCACACCTCGCAGGGGACGTAGACGTCCGCCAGGAAGTGCATCTCCACCAGCTTCACGCCGTCGCCCTCGCACGCCTCGCAGCGACCGCCCTTGATGTTGAAGCTGAAGCGGCCCGGGCCGTAGCCGAAGGTGCGCGCCTCCGGCGTCATCGCGAAGACTTCACGGATGGCGTCGAACACCTTGGTGTACGTCGCCGGGTTGCTGCGCGGCGTGCGGCCAATGGGCCGCTGGTCGATGTCGATGACCTTGTCCAGGTGCTCCAGGCCCTTGATGGACTTGTGCTTGCCCATGGGCTCGCGGCTCTCGTAGAGAGCGCGCGCCAGGGCCGGGTAGAGGATTTCGTTGATCAGCGTGGACTTGCCCGCGCCGGACACGCCCGTGACGGCCGTGAAGATGCCCAGCGGGATGTCCGCGTCCACGTTCCTCAGGTTGTTCTCCGTCGCGCCCACGATGGAGATCTGATGCTTGGGGTTGGGCTTGCGGCGCGTCTCCGGGATTTCAATCTCCTGGCGCCCGGACAGGTACGCGCCGGTGAGGCTCCCCTCGTCCGCCATCACCTGCCTGGGCGTGCCCTGGGACACCACCTGTCCGCCCAGCTCGCCCGCGCCGGGGCCGAAGTCCACCAGGTAGTCCGCCTCCTCCATCGTCTCCTCGTCGTGCTCCACGACGATGACGGAGTTGCCCAGGTCGCGCAGCCGCTTGAGCGTGGACAGCAGCTTGCCGTTGTCGCGCTGGTGCAGGCCGATGGAGGGCTCATCCAGGATGTAGATGACGCCCGTCAATTCGCTGCCCATCTGCGACGCCAGCCGGATGCGCTGGCTCTCACCGCCGGACAGCGTGGACGCGGTGCGGTCCAGCGTGAGGTAGCCCAGGCCCACGTCCACCAGGAAGGACAGGCGGCTGCGGATCTCCTTGAGCAGCTCCTGGGCGATCTTCTCCTCCTGCGCGCTCAGGCCCATCTGCGTGAGGAAGGTGCGCGCCTCCGTGATGGTCATGCGGCTCAGGTCCACCAGCGTGCGCTGGTGCACCTTCACCGCGCGGCTCTCCGGGCGCAGGCGCTCGCCCTTGCAGGACGGGCAGGGCTTGTCGCTGAAGTAGCGCTGGAGCTCCGTCTTGCGCGCCTCCGACGTCGTCGTCTTGAAGTTGCGCATGGTGCGGGCGAGCAGGCCCTCCCACTCCATGTCGTACTGCCCGTTGTCGCCCCACTGCACGGTGAAGGACTTGCCCTTCGCGCCGTTCATCAGGACGTCCTTCTCCCGCTTGGACAGCTTCGCGTACGGGACGTCCAGGTCGATCTTGAACGCGGAGGCCAGGCTCTCCACGAAGTCCGCCGTCCAGCCCTCGCCGCGGTTCATGCCGCTGGCCCACGGCTCAATCGCGCCGTCGCGGATGCTGCGGCTCTGGTCCGGCACCAGCAGGTCCGCGTCCATCTCCGGACGCGTGCCCAGGCCGTTGCAGTCCGTGCACATGCCCAGCGGGTTGTTGAAGGAGAACGACGCGGGCGTGAGGTCCCCGAAGGACAGGCCGCACGCGGGGCACGCGTTCAGCTCGCTCATCACGCGGTCGGACGCGAGCGTGCCCTTCTCATCCGTGATGATGAGCGTGCCCTTGCCCTCGCGCAGCGCGGTCTCCACGGAGTCCGTCAGGCGCGTGCGCAGGTCCGGCTTCAACACCAGGCGGTCGATGATGAGCGCGATGTCGTGCTTGGACTTCTTGTCCAGCTCGATGCGCTCCTCCAGCTCGCGCACCTTCCCGTCCACGCGCGCGCGGGAGAAGCCGCGCTTCTGCGCCTCCGCCAGCAGGTCCTTGTGCTCGCCCTTGCGGTTCGTGACGATGGGCGCCAGCACCTGGAGCTTCGTGCCCGCGGGCAGCTTCATGATCTCATCCACGATCTGCTGCGCGCTCTGCTTGCCCACCTTGCGGCCGCATTGGGGGCAGTGCTGCACGCCGATGGAGGCGTAGAGCACGCGCAGGTAGTCGTGCACCTCCGTGACGGTGCCCACCGTGGAGCGCGGGTTGTTGCTGGCTGCCTTCTGCTCGATGGAGATGGTGGGCGACAGGCCGCGCAGCGTGTCGTAGCGGGGCTTCTCCATCTGCCCCAGGAACTGGCGCGCGTAGGAGGAGAGGCTCTCCACGTAGCGGCGCTGCCCTTCGGCGTAGAGCGTGTCGAACGCGAGCGAGCTCTTGCCGGATCCCGACACGCCGGTGAACACCACGAGCTTCTTCTTCGGGATGTCCAGGGAGACGGTCTTGAGGTTGTGCTCCCTGGCTCCACGGATGGAAATGACGTCGGGCTCGGACATGGGGGCGCGCTTTATCACTGAAAGGGTGTTCCGGTGCACGCAAAGGCGCACGCCCGGAGCGGTTCCGGAGCAACACCCGGGACGCCCGCCCGCATCCCCCAGCCAGACGGGCACGCCGCCGTCCTGCGCGCTCCACTCATGCCTGCTGGAAGTCGCACGGCCCCCGAGGGTGAGGGGTCGGTGTGGCATCCACCGTTTGTGAAGCTTTTGCAGTCGCTTCCACGAAACGTCGAATCTCTTGTTTTGCCCGTTTAGGCCCGCATCCCAAGGTGGGCGCCCGTTTGCCGTGTTGGCGGCGCGACGACGCCTCGTTGGGACGTCCAGGCACCAGGGTTGCACGTTTCTACGCCAACCGGATCCACGTGCAGGGCTGTGTGGGGGGACACCGGTGCCGTGTGTAGGAAGGACGGGACTCTGTATGCGTGGACTCCGATGGCTGGTGTTGGCGGTGGCGGTGGGGACGGCGTGTGAGCGACCCACTTCACAGCAGGCGCGCACGGGCTTCGCCGCGCGGCCGGAGCTCCTGGAGTTCGGCGCCGCCGCAGTGGGCCGCACCAAGGCGATGAAGCTGCGGCTGGCGAACCAGGGGCGCGCGTCGTACCGCGTGGAGGGGGCGCGCTCGTCGCTGCCCAACGTGAGCGTCCCCGCGTTCGAACCCTTCACGCTGACGGCCGGCGCGGAGCACGAGATTGAAGTGCGCTTCACGCCCGACGTGGAGGGCGCGGTGCAGGGGCAGCTGGAGCTGCTGACCGACGCGTCTGGCGGCGCGGCGGCGCAGGTGCCCGTCAGCGGGCGCGGCGTGAAGGCGCTGGTGGAGGTGCCGGAGTCGGCGCTCGTACTCGCAACGTGAACCTGGGGCTGGTGGAGATGCGCGAGGTGACGGTGCGCAACCCCTCCGACGTGGAGAGCCCGCTGGTGCTGTCGGTGGAGGGGGCGGACGCGGACGAGTTCTCCGCCGGGGCGGGGCTGCCGTCCACGCTGGCGCCGCACGAGACGCGCAAGGTGCCGGTGGCCTTCAGCCCGGTGCGGCTGGGCAACGCGGAGGCGGCGCTGCACGTCGCGGTGTGTGACGGCTGCGAGCCCGCGGTGGTGACGCTGACGGGGATGGGCGTGGCCAGCGCGCTGGAGGTGACGCCGCTGCGCGTGGACTTCGGCCGGGTCGCCGTGGGCGCCACCGCGGAGGAGCGCATCACCGTGCGCAACCAGGGCAACGAAGCGCTCAGCTACAAGGGCGCGGTGCTGCTGGAGGACCCGTCCGGCGTGTTCAAGGTGGTGAGCGCGCCCGCGCTGCCCAACGACGTGCTGCCGCCGGGCGGGGTGGTGGAGCTGCGCGTGGCCTTCACGCCGCAGGGGTTCGGCAAGGTGCGCGACGGCCGCGTGGAGGTGGCCGTGCGCAAGCCGCAGACGACGTCGCCCGGCCCCAAGGTGACGCTGACGGGCGAGGGCGGCGCGTCGTGCGTGGAGGTGACGCCCGCGCACCTGGACTTCGGGCCGGTGGCCTTCGGCATGACGGCCACGCGCGACGTCACCGTGTCCAACCACTGCCGCGAGGAGACGGCCGTCACGGGCCTGCACCTCACCACGCAGTCGGGCGGCTACTTCACGCTCGCGCAGCCGCCGTCCAGCCAGCCGGTGGCGCCCGGGGGCACGCTGAAGGTGGGCGTCACCTTCAGCCCGCGCGCGGGCGTGGGCAGCGTGAGCCAGGGGCAGCTGGCCGTCACCTCCACGCAGCGCACCTCCAGCGCCACGGACGGCGTGACGCTGTCGGGCGAGGGCCGCGCCTTCGCGCCCTGCGAGTACTCGCTGCCCCCGGTGCTGGACTTCGGCCAGGTGCCGGTGGGCTCGGAGGTGGCGCTGGGGGTCACGCTGCGCAACACCGGCACGCAGGCGTGCTTCCTGTCCGCGCTCCAGCTGGCGTCGGGGTCGGACCCGGCCTTCCGCGCGGCGACGGTGGCCAACAGCGTGCTGGAGCCCGGCAAGAAGGCGACGCTCATCGTGCGCTTCCATCCGGCCTCGGAAGGCGAGTTCCAGGGGCTCGCGGAGGGCTGGGTGAGCCACCCCACGCAGGGCCACCCGCTGGTGAACCTGGTGGGCCGGGGCGTGCAGGGGTGCTTCTCCGTGCAGCCCACCACGGTGGACTTCGGCATCAGCCGGCTGGCGTGCGGCCCGCGCACCCGCGAGTTCATGGCCTACAACGACTGTCCGGGCGACGTGAAGGTGACGGGCCTGACGCTGGAGCAGCCGGGCCAGGAGTTCGCGGTGTCTGGCGCGCTGCCGGCCACGATTCCGGCGGGCGGGCGCGTGAAGCTCACCGCGAAGTACGCGCCCGTGGAGGAGGGGGAGGACGCGGCGACGGTGCGCTTCACGCTGAAGGACGGCGCCGTCTACAACGCGGGGCTCGTGGGGCGGGGGCTGGCGAAGACGGACCAGACGGACCGCTTCGTCCAGGAGGCGGAGGCGCGCGTGGACGTGCTCTTCGTCGTCGACAACTCCGGCTCCATGATGGAGGAGCAGCAGAGCCTGGGGGAGAACTTCGCGGCCTTCCTCTCCGCCGCCACCGCCGCGCAGGTGGACTACCGCATCGGCGTCACCACCACCGGCCTGGACCCTTCCCCCGGCGGCTGGTCCGAGTGCCCCGGCGGCGCGATGGGCGGTGAGAACGGGCGCCTGTTCCCCGTGGACGGCTCCAGCCCGCGCATCATCACGCCCCAGACGCCCAACGCGGCCGGCGTCTTCGCCATCAACACCCACGTGGGCGTGTGCCACTGGAACGAGCAGGGCCTGGACGCCACGTACCGCGCGCTGTCGGATCCGCTGCTCTACAACCTGGACGACCCGCGCACGCCGGAGCCCAACGACGGCAACGGCGGCTTCCTGCGCGAGGACGCGAAGCTGGCCATCATCGTGCTGTCGGACGAGGAGGACTTCAGCGCGCAGCCGGTGGCCTGGTACGAAACCTACCTGCTGGCCCTCAAGGGGAACGACCCCACCAAGGTGAGCTTCAACGCCGTGGTGGGCCCGGAGGACCTGTCCACCTGCACCACCTCCAGCAGCTCCGGCAGCCGCTACATGGAGCTGGCCCACAAGCTGGGCGGCGTGGTGGACAGCATCTGCACGCCCAACTGGGCCGCGTCGCTGGAGAAGCTGTCGGAGAGCGCCTTCGGCCCCAACCGCACCTTCCCCCTGTCGGAGCTGCCCGAGGACCCGGGCGCCCTCGTGGTCCGCGTGGACGGGGTGCCGGTGACGGACGGCTGGGCCTATGACGCGCGCGCCAACGCCGTCGTCTTCGAGCGCCTGCGCGCCCCGGCTCCCGGCGCCGTGGTGGAAATCACCTACCCGCTGGGCTGCCCGTAGCCCGGGCGGCCATTCGTCCGTCACCGGAAAGTGCCGGTGGGGGATGACTCGACAGCGCGAGGCGGGAGGCTTTGAGTGAAGGACATGCCGCCGGACTCCCTCCTCGTCGCCGCGCTGGGTGACATCCATGGCCGCTTCCACCGGGTGGAGGCGTGGCTGGACGCGCTGGAGCAGGCGCGCGGCCGGCGGGTGGACCTGGTGCTGGCGGTGGGGGACGTGGAGGCCTTCCGCCGCGCGGATGACCACCGGCGCAAGGCCGCCAAGCGCGCCATGCCCGCGGAGTTCGCCGAGTACGCGGACGGCGTGCGCCGCGTGAAGCGGCCGCTGTACTTCATTGGCGGCAACAACGAGGACTTCGAGGCGCTGCACGACCTGCCCGACGGCGGGGAGCTGGCCCCGGACGTCCACTACCTGGGGCGCGCGGGCCTGCGCACCCTGGGCTCCCTGCGCGTGGCGTACCTGTCCGGCATCCACGCGCCGCGCTTCATCGACCAGCCGCTCAAGCGCCCCACGTCGCTGGATACGGCGAAGCAGGCGGGCTACTTCCGCACGCCGGAGGTGGAGCGGGTGGCCGCGGCGCGCGACGTGGACCTCCTGCTGGTGCACGAGTGGCCCCGGGGCATCGTGCAGCGCGCCCGCGAGGAGAGGCTGGCCCCCGCGCGCCCCCTGCCGTCGCCGTGGATCGGCAACCCGGTGACGCGCAAGCTGGTGGACACGGTGCACCCGAAGTGGGTGCTCTGCGGCCACTCGCACAAGGCCTTCGCGGTGGCGCTGGAGACGCACGGGCGCACGACGTCGCGCGTGGCGTGCCTGGACCAGGCGGCCCGGCCGGACACCGCCGTCTTCTGGCTGGAGTTCGAGGGCCGCGAGGCCCAGCGCGCCGGCTGGGCGTGTCCGGCGTCGCCACCTGGCAGGCCGGGCAGCGCTGGGGGCTGCACACGCTGCCGCCCACGGAGCCGGACGGGCCGGGCAGCGTGCCCGCGGACAACGGCGCTACAGCTTGACGACCTCCACGCCCTTGCGCGGCAGCTCCACGCGGAACTCCGTGTAGGGCCCGGTGCCGGAGAGCACCTCCACGCCGCCCTGATGCGCGTGGATGATCTGCTGGACGATGTAGAGCCCCAGGCCCAGTCCCTCCCCCCGGCCCCGGCGCTGGTTGCCGCCCCGGAACGGGTCGAAGAGGAAGGGCAGCAGGTGGGGCGGGATGACGCCCACGTTGGTGATGGTGAAGCGCAGGGCGTCGTCGCGCGTGCCGTCCACGCGGATGCGCACGGGCTCCGAGGCGTCGCCGTGCTGGAGCGCGTTGCCGAGGAGGTTGGACGCCACCTGCGCCAGCCGGTCCCCGTCCCAGTCCCCCACCAGGTCGCCGTCCTGCTGCACCTCGATGCGGTGGCGCGGCCACGCCGTCTGGTGCTCCTGCACCATGCGCTGCACCAGCTGCCCGAAGTCCGTCTCCCCCCGGCGCAGCGGGATGCCGCCCGCCAGCCGCGCGCGCGCCAGGTCCAGCACGTCTTCAATCATGCGGCCCATGCGCTTGCCCGCGTTCATCATCCGCGTGGCCGTCCTCTTCACGGCCTCGTCGTCGGAGCGGCGCTGGAGCAGGTCCGCCGCGGTGAGGATGGCGGAGAGGGGGTTGCGCAGGTCGTGGCCCAGGACGGCGGTGAACATCTCGTTGAGGCGCAGGGTCTCCGCCAGCGTGTCCAGCTGCTGCGCCAGTTGCTGCTTCTGGCGGTGCACCTGGAAGAAGACCTCCGCCTTGCTGCGCAGCGCCCGCGCCTCCAGCGGCTTGTAGAGGAAGTCCACCGCGCCCGCCTCGTAGCCCTTGAAGGTGCGCCGCGGGTCACCCGTGCCCGCGGTGACGAAGATGATGGGCACGTCGCGCGTGCGCTCGGAGCCGCGCATCAGCTCCGCCAGCTCGAAGCCGTCCATCTCCGGCATCTGCACGTCCAGGAGCGCGAGCGCGAACTCGTGTCGCAGCAGCAGCTCCAGCGCCTCCGCGCCGGAGCGGGCGCAGTACACCTCCACGTCATCGCGCCGCAGCACGGCGGAGAGCGCGAGGAGGTTCTCCTCCAGGTCATCGACGAGCAGGCACTTCACCTGGGAGGCCACGGACAGGGGCTCCTTGCTGAGAACAGACAGGTCAGATAGCACCGCCATCTCCTCCCGCCCGGAAGACGGCGGGCATCTGTTCAAGAGGAAGCACGAAATCCACCGGCCCGGCCGTGAGCGCCGCCGCGGGCATCAGGGCCACACGCGCGGTGTCAGGTTTTTGCACCCGGGTGACGCCGTGGCGGCGCACCGCCTGGAGCTCCAGGGGCCCGTCCGACGCAGGGGACTGGAAGCCGGCGTGTCTAGAAGGCGCCTGACAGCCCCACCATCTGGCTGCCCACCATCGGGTTGAGCGACACCGGGGACGCCCGCGTGGCGGTGGGCGGAGCGTCGTCGTCCACGCGGCCGTGCAGGAGCAGGGGCACGGCGAGGCCGAACGCGGTGCCCATCACGGCGCCGGTGAGCACGTCGGTGAGGTAGTGCTTGTCCGCGCCCATGCGCAGCAGGCCCACCGACGCGGCGAGCGGCAGGCCCACGCCCCAGATGAGCTCCTGGTGCTTGTAGCCGCGCATGGAGGCGACGGTGCCGGCGGACACGACCAGCGAGAAGGCCAGGTTGGTGTGGCCGCTGTAGAAGGACAGGTTGTTGTCGGTGGGGTGCGCGGTGAGGCCCTTGGCCTCGTCCGGAAGGACGTGGACGAAGGGGCGCTCGCGGCCCACGGCGAACTTCACCGCCTGGTTGGCGACGGACGCGAGCACGGCGCTCTGCACCATGATGGTGGCGTCCTGGGCGAAGTATTCACCGGACGCGCCGCTGCCGTGGCCCACGGCGTACTGGGTGCCCAGCACGGCCAGCGGCAGGCCCGCGAACCCGAGGATGTTGCTCCAGGTGTCCGCGCGCTTGCGGGACGCCTCCGTGTTGCCCGCGATGCCGCGGCCCCAGCGGTCCAGGCGGTTGAGCCGGTCGGTGCCGTCCGGCGCGCGGTCGCACCAGCGGCACCGCGCCGGGGCCAGGTTGTCCTTGAACACCGACTCGCTGGAGATCCACAGCACGCCGGCGGTGCCGGTGATGATGCCGTCGCGGGTCCAGTCGAAGCGCAGCGCGCGCGGGCATCGGAGGTGTCCTGCGCGGCGGCGGGCGACAGCGGCGCCAGCAGGAGCAGGCAGAAGGCGGCCAGGGTCCGGTAGGAGGCAGGCATGGGGCGGGGGAGCATAAGGGGGCTCCGCCCCTTCACGGCAATCCGGACGCGCGGGTTCAGCGGACTTCCCGGGTTCCGGAGGACAGCAGGCGGGCGGACAACGGGCCAGGGGGTGGGAATGCCTCGAAAGGAGCATGAAAACGGCGCCCCTGGCCGTTCTAGAGTCCTCGCCCCGCATGCCCCGCCCTGGCCGCACACTCCACGTCTTCCCCGATGCCGCGCGCCGCCAGGCTGCCCTGCGGGCGGAGCGGCGTGCGCGGGGCATCTCCGTGGGGACCCACCTGCTCACGTGGGACGACTTCGTCCACGCGCTGGGCGGGGCGCGCGAGCTCAAC